>JALVCM010000170.1 GCA_027010005.1 Thiohalobacter sp. | reverse complement strand
GGCAACAACGCAATCGTCCCGGCTATCGCTGAACGGAAACTGATTGTCGCCATTAGCCAGACCAGTAGCAGGGAGATAGCGACACTCAAGATATGACTCTCGCCAAGACGCTTGATCCAGTGGTAATCAACATTGACCCGTCCACTGAGATACGCCTTGATGCCCGGTGCATTGAACTCGGTGTCGATATACTGCTGTGCGGCTTCGATGACCCCCTTCTCTACCGAATAACGGCCGTCATCCAGCCGGGCGCGTACGTTGGCCAGCTGGTAATCGTAGTCGACCTCCTCCTGGAAGTCAGTCGGGTCACCACTGGCGGAATACAGCAGAAAATACTGCGCAACCAGGTCAGGATCTTCAGGTAATCGATACGCCTCCTTGCGATCCTCATGCAGCGCCTTGTTCATTTGCTTCAGGTAGTCCACGATCGAGGTGGTCCCGTTGACGTGGGCCTGTGTTTCCAGCCAGCCCTGCAGCGCCTCGATACGTTGCAGGTTTTCAGGCCTGAACAGGTCCTCGGGTTCCGGCGTCTCGATCATGATGTCCAGGTAATGGGTCCCGTCGAACACCCGGTTTAGCGTACTGTCTGCGATATACAGTGGTTCTTCATGGTGGAACACCCGGATCAGGGTTTCATCCAGCTGGATTTTTGAGGCGCCAATACCACCGATCACAATAATGGCAAATGCCACCAGCAGTATCTTCCGGGGTGCACGCACCACGGCAGCACCCAGCACAGTCAGCACTTGCCCGAACCCGTCGACGTGAGATGAATTCTTACCTGCCTGGCGCGGGTAGGCGCGGCTCGGCCTGAGCCGCAACAGGCTGAGTACCGCGGGGACGACTGTCAGGGAGTACACCCAGGCCACACCGACACCGATCATGGCAAACAGACCGAAGTACTGCATCGGTGGCATCATGGAGGCAAAGTACAGGCCCAGGAACCCGGCCATCGTAGTCAATGAGGTCAGTGTTACCGGACGCCACATGTGCAGCATTGTCCGTACCGTAACATCGCGCGGTGCATCTTCGGGATGTAATGCGACCTCTTCATAGTACTGACTGAGAATGTGAATCGAGTCGGCCACTGCAATACCAATCAACACCACAGGTAATGCATTGGTGATCACAAAAAAGCTGACGCCTGACGCAGCCATCAGGCCGAGTGCACTGGCTGCCGTTGCGGCAACCACCAGGTTGGGCAACAAAGTCCCGCGCAGCGTACGAAAGGCGACAAAACAGACCAGCGTAATGACCAGCCCGGCAATCGGATCGAGCCGAAAGGCATCAGCATCGATATAGGCACCCATATAACCGGCAACGGCGCCCTCTCCCGCCACGTACAATTGTTCACCATCCTGTACCGGCGCCTGCTCTACAATCTCCAGTAGTTTCTCGTAGACCTGCTGTGCATTGGCTTGATCGTTCAACTCGGCCACAATCAGGGTACCCGTGCCGTCTCTTGAGACCAGACTGCCGACGTACAGGGGAAAGTCCATTACCGCCGTGTGCACCGCATCGGCAGCCGCTTGCGTTTGCGGCGGAGCCTCAAAGAAAGGCTCGACCATCATCCCGTCTTCAGTGCCGATAATGTCATTCTCTGTCGCCAGGCTGGTGATGCGCTCGGGATCGATGTTCTCCACTGCCTCAAGGCGCCGGGTCAACCATTCCACCAGTTCCAGCGAGTGCGGGTTGAAAATACCGGTTTCCCCTTCATTGACGAGCGCAATCACCATCGGGTCCTGCAGGCCAAAGATGTCTTCCACCTTGTCGCGGAATAACAGGGCAGGATGGTCAGGCGGAATGAAGGCATCAGCCCGGGTATCCTTCTCCAGTGTCGGAATAAAACTGGCAAATCCGATTATGAGCACCAGGCCAAACGCAATAAGGGTTTTTGGCCAGGCGGTCACAGCCCGGAAAAAATGCCAGGCCCGTGTTTGACTCACGTCACTTGTATTCATGGTCTACTCCTAGTGAGTGTATATACACATATACTTAAAACAATATAATCAGCTTGCCCACGTCGCATCCACCACTGCCGTCAGGTCATCCAGCATACGATCGAGACGACTGACACCCACCGCCTTTTTTATCCGGCGCTGCGCCTCCTTCCACAGGGGCAAGGTTTGCTCCAGTTTCTTCAGCCCTTGACTTGTCAGGCTCACTTCGCGTGAACGCTTGTCGTCCTTTCCCGGTCTCACCGACAGCAACCCTTCTCGCTCCAGGGGTTTCAGATTTCGTGTCAGTGTCGTCCGGTCCATAACCAGCACCTCGGCCATTCTGGAAATAGAAACCGGTCCCAGGGCGCGGGTTACCACCAGCAATGTGAATTGGGTCGGGAGTATTCCAGCGGGTTTCATCATCTCTTCGTACAGCTGCGTCACTACCCGGGAAGCCTTGCGCAGATTGAACACCGCACAGGTCTGCTCGATTTCCCGGCATTGCTGGAGGTTACAGCTTGTGTTTTGTTTTGCCATGATATGTGTATATACACTTTTTATTGATTTGTCAATAGTCATGAGCGATATGCATAGAGTAACCGGGGTGTGCACATCACGTCTCTGCTCACGCGCAGCGTACCGTGCAAACCCAGATCATGACCGATCAGCTTGTGCGACCCGTGTTAACCGGTACTGCCGACCAGCCAGCGTTTCCTGCAGTTGCTGGGCGTATCCGGCCCGTTGTGGTGCCTGCTGCGTTATTCCTGGATGCACCAGATCAGCCTGGAGCCAGTGGGTCAAAACCCGTTTGCTCCGGAAAGTGTTACCTATGTGACCGGAAAGAACCCTATCCCGTCAGCGTTGTCGAGCCTGGATAAGGTAAGGTTCTCACCGCTGCTGGCATCGAACACCTGTATATCCAGGGGATCCAGGCACAGCCTGATGCTGTCACCTTCTCTGACGCCGGTTGTCGGATCGATACGTGCGACCAGCGAACGACACACCTCACTGACCGTTTCCAGACCGAGATCCTCCGGTAATTGCAGAGCTTCGAAGCCCTCGAGTGTCACGTCGAAATGCACAAAAAGATCTGACCCCAACCATTCGACAACTTCAGCCTGCACATCGAGATACAGGCATCCCGGTTCCTCATTCCTCTTAGGAAAGCCCTGATTAATTCCGTTACCGTCATTCCGGTGCAGGTCGGGATCCAGAGGTTTCAACACCCTGGATTCCGACCTGCGCCGGAATGACGAATTAATCAGAGCGTCCTTAGGGATAGCTCTCAGATGCTCGGGCCGAATGCCTGCGATTAGCGGTTTATCGCGGATCGCCGAGGCATACCCGTGCCTGCCTGCCGGGAAAGCGAGTGTGCCGATGGGAAGTTCGAGGCGCCCCGCTATCCACCGCGCCGGAAGAAAATTCATGGCCGGAGAGCCGACAAAGCCGGCGACAAAGAGATTCCCGGGACGTTCGTAGAGTTGACGCGGTGAACCGATTTGCATCACCTGGCCCTTGTGCAACACCGCAATACGGTCACCCAGTGTCATTGCCTCGGTCTGGTCATGCGTCACGTAAACCGTTGTCGTCCCGAGCCGGCGTTGCAGCCGGAAGATCTCGGTGCGCATCTGTACGCGCAGCTTCGCGTCCAGGTTGGAAAGCGGCTCGTCGAGCAGGAACGCCCTGGGCTCGCGCACAATGGCGCGGCCCATGGCCACCCGCTGGCGCTGCCCCCCGGAGAGCTGCCCCGGACGGCGCTCCAGGAGCTCGTCGAGGCCCAGGAGCCGGGCGGTCTCGGCCACCCGGCGGGCGATCTCGGCCCTGGGGCGGTGC
>JALVCM010000169.1 GCA_027010005.1 Thiohalobacter sp. | reverse complement strand
CTCTACTCGAATATCGAAGAGTACGAGCACATGGCGCAGATGATCAATGACATGCTTTTCCTCGCCAAGGCAGACAATGACCCGGGTAACCTGAACATCACTGACGTGAATCTGGCCGATGAAGTGAATGTACTGTTCGAGTTTTACGAGGCATGGGCAGAAGAACGCAATGTCGTGCTGAAACTGGAAGGCGCTGCCACGATATCAGGGGACAAGCTGATGCTACGGCGCGCACTGGGCAACCTGCTGTCCAACGCGATACGACACACACAGCCTGGCGCCACAGTAATTGTTTCGCTTGACACAGCAGGCGGGGAAACCCGCATTGTGGTAGAAAACCCGGGTCCGGACATACCCGCCGAACACCTGCACAGGCTGTTTGACCGGTTCTATCGTGTCGACCCGTCAAGACAGGAAAGCGGTACCGGTCTGGGACTGGCTATCGTGAAATCCATTGTTGAGGTACATGGTGGCAGGATCAATGTGACATCTTCTGGAGGTATAACCCGGTTTCACATTCTCCTGCCTGCAAGGAAATGAATACTTTATTCGCCGGAATGCACTGTATACTGGTGAAAATACACGGGTCTGCAGGCAGACCATGGCCCGGAACAACAACCAACAGGCGGGACTGATGAAGAAAAAGATCGTCATTGTCGGTAACGGTTTTGCCTCCCTGTTCTTTACAGGCTACCTGCTGGCGTTGCCGGTCTTCCCTGTTTTTGCATTCTTCCTGAGACGGCTCTATTCACGCTACGACATTACCGTGATCGGTAATGGAAGGTTTACCTATTTCCCGGCCATACCTGAATTCATTACCGGAAAGAAAACAAAAGAAAGCATTACGCTCGATATCCGCCCCTGGCTGTGGCGCCGTAATATACGTTTTATCGACGACCGGGTGCTGGATATCCAGGACGGCGGGCGAACGGTGCTGACCACGAACGGGCGCTACACCAATGACGCCCTGTTTATCGGCACCGGTCCTGGCTTCATGCTCGATGATATTCCCGGCACCCGTGACTATACCTTTTCACCCTGCAGCGGGCCGGACGATATGAATGCCTTCCTGAAAAAGCTGGAAACCCTGCAGGAAGGCATCATCTATGTGGGGTTCAAGCTCAACAAGCGTGACGGCTTTGTCGCCGGCCGTGGGGGGCAGATGTACGAATGCGCCTGCCTGCTCGACTATGCCCTGAAAGAAAAAGGGATACGGAACAAATTTGAAATCCACCTTTTTTCTCCCAATATAGACCCCGGTGAAACCGGTGCGATAACCGACAGGCTGCTGGAACGTGACATTATCCTCGACTATGGCTATGAGCCGGCAGCGTTCGTCGAGGGCGGTATGCGCGATGCCGACGGCTCTTTCCGTAAAGCGGACCTGGTCCTGTTTACGCCCGGCATCACGGCACCCGCATGGGTGCAACAGTCGTGTCTACCGGTTTCAGCCGGGGGACATATCAAGGTCGACAGGTTTGGCCGTGTAAACGGGCTGGACAGGGTCTTTGCCGCCGGAGATTGCAGCAACCACGAGAACCCGCCGCCCTGGGTGCCACATCAGGCACACATGGCACAGTTACGCTCGGAAGCTGCTGCAAAAAATATGCGCGATGTGTTACACGGCCGGGAACCCTCGCACACCTATCGTTTCGAACTGTCGTGCATTCTGAACATGGAGAACGATGCGATGTGGCTGCATGCCGCCAGTGACGACAAACCACCGTTCTGGAATATTTTTCCACGACGTTCACGAAGACTTATCACCGTCAAGAACATGTTTGAACGGCTGTACCTGTTTTATTTGCGTTATCTGTAGAAAATATAAAAAGGATAGACAGGAATGAGCGAACTGGAGCAATACGCACTGCTGCTGGGCCTTACTGTCGGCACAACCGGATTCATCCTCAGTCTGTATGCACTTGCCCGCGTGATTGGTAAAACACGCCAGGAACCCGGCAAGGATGTTCCTGCTTCCAGCGGGCAGTTGTCACGCGACCCGGTATGGGTGCGCTATCACGCGCGCTACTATGGCTACGCGCTATTATTTTTAGCCTTTGATATGGAAATGGCCTACATGTACCCCTGGGCCGTGGTGTACAAGCAGGTGGGACTGATTGCCCTGCTCGACATGGGGGTCTTCCTGGCAATTCTGTTCCTGGGACTGCTGTACGGCTGGAGTCAGGGTGCACTGCGGAGACAATAAATGATCAGCGGCGCGCGACAGGGAACACTGTCCGGATTCCGACGGCTGGTCGCCGCTGCGATGGCCCGTGACCTGGCAACATTCATCGTTCCCGGGCCGGATATTGCCCGTGCACACGGCCTTGATATCGAGGCAGCCGGGCTTCATCTGGTCGCCAGCCCCCGCCATGCCAGCGTACTGCTGGTGATCGGTAAAATCACACCCGCGCTACGTGAAGCCGCAGCCGTTGTCTATGCCCAGATGATGCGCCCCCGGGCCTTGTTCGCTGTCGGTACAGACAAATTGTCGCCCTTGCCTCCTGCTGACGTTTCTGCAGGGCTTTCACAGCAGGAACTGGTCGATGGCGTACAACAACTTCGCACAGCTTTTTCCGAGGGCGCGTTCCGCCCCGAGGTATCAGACTTCGACGCGTCTGTGCTGCAGATTCGTATTGAATATACCTGCCCCATGCACCCTGAGATCGTGCAAGACGAGCCCGGTAACTGCTCCAAATGCGGCATGTTTCTGGTGCCGCGTGAAGTTCAGGCCGGTATATCGCACACACATACAGATAGTCATGCAGATATGCAGGCAGCACCAGCGCATGAATACAAAACACCCCACGAAATGGATCATGGAGCAGCCGTAGAATACACCTGCCCCATGCACCCGGAGGTCGTACAGAACGAACCGGGACAATGCCCCAAGTGTGGTATGAATCTGGAACCACGCGAAGTACAGCCTGAGCCAATGGCGCACGAGCCTTCACATACTGATCACAGCGGTATGGATCACAGCACCATGAAACACGACGACATGGGTTTCATGTCCATGATTGAGGTCACCAAAGACCTGCCACGCAGTTGCGATGGGCTGCCGATGGAATGGATCGATGCACCCTTCGGACCTTTTTTCCCGGGCCTGCCTGGCGGACTGCTGCTGACCCTGACACTCGATGGTGACACCATAGCCGGCTCCGATGCCCGCTCACTGGCCGCAGACACGGACTTACTCCACCATTTACCGCTGCCTCCCTGTCATTTCATCGAAAGTATGGCAAACATGGACCATCTTGCCCCGGTGGCCTATCGGTACCTGGCATGCAGGGCACTGGAGCATGGCGCAGGTATCGATGTGCCGGCTGAAACGGCACGTACACGTGTTGGTGCGCTGGAACGGGAACGCATCAGCAGTCATCTTGGCTGGCTGGCACTGTTCGGGCAACAGACCGGTTTCGACTGGCTGATGCAACGCGCGGCTGCGCTGCAACTGGAAATCCGCAATGCTGACGTTGTACAGATTGTATCGCTGAAGCCTGCTATACAATCGCTGATGGTACAGTTGCAACGAACCCCGCTACTGAAATCCCGAACAAAAGGCATCGGCAGACTTGCGCCTGATACTACACTGTCCGGCCCGGTGGCGCGCGCCAGCGGTATCGACGACGATGCACGTAGTATGGACAGTGCCTATACCACACTGGGCTTTACACCGGCCAACCGGAAGGAAGGCGATACCTTTGCCCGCCTGCAACTTCGACTCGGTGAAATCAACCATAGTCTGGCACTCATTGAAACGGCGGGTGCCATCGAGATACCTGAAA
>JALVCM010000168.1 GCA_027010005.1 Thiohalobacter sp. | reverse complement strand
CCTTGGCGTCGTCAGGGTACTGATGAAGCTCACATCCTCATCAAGGTAATCGTAACCCCATTTCCACTGATAGCCGGTCACCTTGATACTGAGATCCGAGTTACTGGTATCTTCCATCATCACCAGCGCCTTGGTTGCCGGAACAGCCATACCAATGAGGATAAGAAACGGCACGATGGTCCAGATGATTTCTACCGTTGTACTTTCATGGAACTGTGCGGGCTGAACACCCTTTGACTTGCGGTGTTTCAGGATAGAAATGAACATGGCGCTGAACACCACCACCGCGATTGCCACACAGATCCACAGTATCAACATGTGCAGATCGTAAATCTCGTGGCTGATGGGGGTGACACCCTGCCGCAGATTCAAGACGTAATCTGCAGCAGCTCCTCCAGTACTGAACAGCAGCACAAAACCTGTCAGCGCTGCCAACATTCGCTTTATTTTTGACACAGACATACCAGCTTTTCTCCTTCCTACTCCCGAATACAAAATTCTTATATTTCTATTTTGTGTTTATTATTATTTTTAGTGCTCTGCGTCTGTTATGACGCGAGCGCATCGCGCAACTGCCGCGCGAGCTGTTGTTTTTCTGTCTCGGTCAAACACGCACCGATTTCAGTTGTGCGGCCATGCGACCCGAGTAACAGGCGTGACGGATGTCCCTTGATGTCAGCAGCCTCAAACCGGACCTGCACCCAGGCACGCTGAAAACTGCTACGACTCTCCGAATTATTCACACACTCGACGATATCAACACAATTTTCATGGATATTCAACATCTGCCAGCGCATGCCGCGCAAGGCCACGATATACAGCGCGATTCCAAGTGCCAGCATTTCCAGTCCGGCAAACGGGAGAATCAGCCACATACCCTTCATTGCAAAAGCAATTGCAATGCTGAATGAAATAATGACCATGCCCAGGTAGAACTGCACCGTTTCCCGCCACGGTAAAGAGCAATTTGGCCGGATCAGGAACCGGCGAGAGGCATTGAAGCTGTCAAACCGGGTTGCAACCACTGTGTTACCTCTGGCAAACATTCAGGGCCACGAAAAAACCGCAGTTTCGTGCACTGAGCCGCATGCTACAGCACTGCACAAATCAGGTGCAAAAAAATTTAAAATTTACGGGCATAAATATTAGCTATATCAATTACTTGTAAACCATTATATAGTTATTTGTTAATGTGCTTATATTGGCCTCTCGAAGAGTCCGAACCTGTATTTTTACTGTACCAACGCGTTTCCTCGCCTGCGCCCCGTCAACAATACATGCGCTTTTCCTCTCATTTGCACCATAGTTGGGCCATGGCATTCAAGTGTCTGACATTACAGCCGAAAACGTCATTATAGACTGACAGGACTGCCACGCCGCCAATTCCACCGGAAGGGTGGCAGAGGAAAATGCTATGACCAAATTAACGACCAGACTGCTGGCACTGACCCTGCTGCTGACGGTCACCCTGACCCATGCAGCCGGTGAAGCCATGTTCGAGCGCAAGCTTGCCAGCGCACAGGCGGGTGATGCAGAAGCCCAGTATGATGTCGGCTACCGATATGAGAAAGGGCGCGGCGTGGATGAGGACGAAGATCTCGCGCTGGAATGGTACAACCGCTCTGCCGAGCAGGGAATTGCCAAGGCACAGTACAAGATCGGGACCTTTTACATGAAAGGTATCGCCGTTGACAAAGATCTCGAACAGGCAAAAATCTGGCTACAAAAATCTGCAGACCTGGGGTATGCACCGGCCCAGTACCAGCTCGGAAAACTGTACACGATGGCTGGTGCAGGGCGCGATTACCGGATGGCACTCACCTGGCTCCAGAAAGCACAGGATAACGGCTACGAACCTGCCACGCGCGAACTGAACAAGGTAAAGCGCAAGCTCGACTAGGCCTCAAGTGGCTGCAGATCGATACGACAGGCATGCTGCATCAGGGTCTGCCCGTCTTCCTCGCAAGGCAGGTCCAGCAGCAGGGGAGCATCCAGCCGCTCTTTTAACGCAGCAATGTTCTCCTCTGCACACAGGCAGTCACTGTCTATCCGGTTGGCGACCCAGCCACATAATGCCAGGCCACTCTGACGTATCGCCGCTGCGCTGAGCAGGGCATGATTCAGGCAGCCCAGCCTGACCGGCACCACCAGCACAATCGGCAATGCCAGCATTCGCGCCACATCGGCCATGCTGTGTGTATCACTGACCGGCACCAGCCAGCCACCCACACCTTCAACGACAATACAGTCTGCCACTGCCTGTAATTGCCGGAACGCTGATTCAATAACAGGCAATTCAATTTCCACACCCGCCGAGCATGCGGCAATATGTGGTGCAACCGGCGCCTCGAAGGCATAGGGATTAACCTGCCGGTATGGCAGGGACAGTGTCGAAGCCTTCATCAGCTGCAGCGCATCGGCATTTCTCAAGCCTTCACCGGTTTGTTCACAACCGCTGGCAACCGGTTTCATCACCGCAACGCTTTTTCCTGCGGCCCGCATCGCCCTCACCAGGCCGGTACTGACAACCGTCTTGCCTGCACCGGTATCCGTTGCTGTCACAAACACACCACAGCTCATGAGGGACGACCGGTTTCCAGTGACACGCTGATTTCATCCCGGCCTACCCAGGCATGCCCGTTGACCACTTCATAACTGGCTGGCAGCACGCCGTCACAGCGATATTTTTCGTAAGCCTCGACCAGTTGCTGCATATGGCGCTTGCCGGTCAGGCCACGTGGCCGTCCGCCGGTTACGTTGTGGGCACCGACCTGCTTGAGTTCGCGCATCAGCTTCCAGACATCCGGGTAGGTTACAGTCAGGCGCTCGACATCCATGACCGGGTCGGCAAAACGGGTACGCAGCAACGCATCCCCCACATCATGCATATCAAGAAAGGTATTGACGTGCGCGTAGCGGTCTACCTCACGCCAGCTTTCGCGCAGTTCCCGAAGCGTGTCCGGCCCGAAGCTTGAAAACAACAACAACCCGCCCGGCCGCAGCACGCGCTGCAATTCACTGAAGGCTGCATCCAGGTCGACACACCACTGCAGCATCAGGTTGGAAAACACCAGGTCAAAACTGTTATCACCAAACGGCAGTCGCTCGGCATCGGCACAAATGCACTGTGGCCGCCGCAACCAGCGCCCGCGCTGACGTGCACGCTTCAGCATGGGGGGCGCAATATCCAGCGCGACAACCCTGGCCTTGCGGTAACGACTGAACAGGCCATCGATACACTGGCCCGTACCGCTGCCAAGATCGAGAATATCGCGTGGCTGAATTTTCATCAGATCCAGCCGTTCCAGCAGACGCGAACCAATCTCACGCTGCAACACGGCCGCCTCATCATAGCTTGCCGCCGCCCGGCCAAAACTGCGCCGCGCCTGGTCCTTGTCCGGCAAGCCGTCCGGGTCAGGAAACATCGCTGACACCTTCCGGTGCAAACCAGCGCCGGGTAATTTCAAGACAGGCTTCCGGGTGCGACAAAAACGGGGTGTGACCAGCGCCACCCAGTACAACTCGGCGATCCTCCCCGAACAGCTCCGCCACCCGGGCAGGCACCAGCGTATCGCGCTCACCGAAGATACCGAACAAGGGAATACGGCTCTGTCCGAGTTGTTCCCTCAGGTCACTTTCCTGCAGCAACTTCAGGCCGACGCGTAATGCATCGGCCTCTGCAGGAGGTCTCTGTTTCAGGTCGTGACGCAATTGCCGCAACAACTCAGCGCTATGCTCGGTACTGCGCACCTGCAGGGCAAGGAAACGCCCCAGTGTCTTCGCGGCATCTGCTTCCAGGTTGGCGGCAAACTGGTCAAAGATTTTCGTATCGACTGCGCAAGGCCAGTCCGGTGCCGTGACAAATCT
>JALVCM010000167.1 GCA_027010005.1 Thiohalobacter sp. | reverse complement strand
GAAAACTCCGCCGGTAGCTCGGCCAGGTAACGGATGGCCCTGGTGAGCACCTGACGATCGACACGCTGGATAAGCCCGAACTGTTCGGCAGCCGGGATAAACTTGCCTGGCGGAACCAGCTTGCCGCTTTTTTCGCGCATCCGCACCAGCACTTCATAGTGTGAAGTCCGGCCGTCCGCTATCGCCACAATCGGCTGGAATACCAGCACCAGCTCATTACGGTCAAGCGTTTCCAGCAGGCGGTCCTTCCACACCAGCTGGTTGTCCATTTCTTCACGCATCATGTCGGATTCATCATAGCTGCGTACGCAGTTTCGCCCGCTGCGTTTGGCGGAACTCATGGCGGCATCGGCCTTGGCAAGTAATTCAACCGGTGCCTTGCCCTGCGCGGGGAAAGTCACGATACCGATACTTGCCGATACGTTCAGGCTGCGCCCACCATAACGCGGCTTGAGCCTGCCGATACGTTCCAGCAGTTCGCCGGCTTTCTCGATGCCCAGCGCCTCGTCCATGCCCGGGTAGGCTACCGCGAATTCATCACCACTGACCCGGGCAAGAAAATCCTGTTCACGCGAGGCGCGCTTGAGTAGTCCGGCAATCTGTACAATGATCTGGTCACCGGCCGCGTGGCCGGCTGTATCATTGATCAGTTTCAGGTGATCGATATCAATCAGCAACAGCACACCACTTTGCCCGTCACGCTCGACCCGGCGTATTTCATGATTGAGATCCTGTATAAACCGGCGCCGGTTTGACAACCCGGTCAGGTGATCCTGGTTGGCCAGGATCACCATACGCTTCTCGTCCTGCTTGACCTTGGTGATATCACGCGCTGTACCTCGGTAGCCCTTGAAAGACTTGCCGGAAAAAACCGGTACACCGTTCAGGCGCAGGCAATGCTGGTCACCATTCCGGGCATGCACCCAGATCTCGACTTCCTTGAACATGTCACGCCGGTCACCTCCCGCGCGTAACAACGACATCAGTTCACCCAGGCTGGCGCCCGGAAAGACTTCTGAGGGTGTTCGCCCCAGCCAGCTTTCTGCCGGAATATCGAGTGTCTCGGAGACACTGGTCGAAACAAAGGTAAAGTGCCCGGAACGGTCCGTCTCCCACAACCAGTCTGATGAACTGGATGCAAAATCGCGGAATCGACGGCGACTGTTCCTTAACTCGTTCTGGGACGCGATCAGTGTACCCAGCATAGTATTGAACGATGTCATCAACTGGCCCAGCTCATCCTTGCGCGCAAGTTTTATTTTCTGCGTCATATCACCGTTGGCAATGGCCTGGGTAGCACGCGCCAGTAATTGTATGGGGCGCGTCAGGGTACGCCGGCTGATAATGATCCCGAACAAACCCGCCAGCAGCAGGATCAATGCCGAGAAATACAGGGCATTACCGCCCAGTACCTGAAAGGGTGCCCAGTAACTGGAATGTGGAACGGCCAGCAGGACCTTTGCGGCCTTGCGATCTGAACCTGCGCGGCTCAGTACGGGAAGTACGCGAACACTGTAGCGCTCGCTACCGACATCCAGCACTTCACCGGACTGTGATGATTTGATCATTTTGATCATCGGCAGCTGGGTTTTCAGCCCGGGAATACTGCTGGCCAGCACAACATTGTCACTGAACAGGGCGATGTCTGCGTACACCAGCTCGCGTAGCGCCTGTAAATCCTTTGTCGAGAAACGCTTGCCGACGATCAGTGCACCAACCCGGCCGCCAAGCGGGTTCTGAATCGGTACCGCAACAAGCTGTAACAGGCTGTCGAACATCAGTGTATTCCCGAATTCCACCGCGTCACCTGTCTTCAGATCACGCACCAGGTTGAGCAGGTCAGCTGACCCCAGCACCTGTGAAGAGGTAAAATGTGGTTTGTCGCCAACCCCCGCAACATCACCCGGACCGGTATCGAGATAGACCGCAATGAAATCTGCGCCGGGGCGCGGGTAGAGGTCATCCAGCATACCGCGCACGGTTGCAATATCGCCGGTCAATGACGCAGCGATCAGACTCGGCTCGCTGCGTACACTGCGCGCCACACTGAACAGGTTCTCAAACGTGTTCTTCTGTGCACTGACAAATACCTTGCTGGCCCGATCAAGATCGCCATGAATGCCCGCAGCCACATGGTCCCGTACCAGCAGAAAGGCCGCCCCTGTCACACCCAGCAACACAGCCAGCACCAGCGATATAACAAACAGCGTATTTTTCTGTTCTATGTTCACGCGTTAGCCCGGTATTCCTTAGTCACGATAAAGCTGCTCAACACCAGCCTGCGCATTCAGCTGCCCATGTCCCTGCCCTCCGCCACGCGAAACCAGCTGCAATGCCAGTGGCGGTGGTGAGGTCATTGCACTCACCTCGACCCAGCGGGTCTCGGCAGCCGGTGCAGCCAGTCGCAGTTTCCAGCGACCTTTTGCCAGCCCGACAAAATGGAAAGACCTGCCGGACTCCATGGTTTCCAGATAAGACGTATCCACCACGTCGACCCGTGCATAGCTCTTGTTGTGAATACGGCAAAAGAAGTGGGTTGTACCCGGTGTATCAAGTGCCAGTGCAGGGCTGGTAGCCTGACTGCTACCGGCACGATCGAGACGTACTGACCAGGGTTTTCCTGAAGTCAGGTAAAAAATCTCGTGGTAGACCCCGTCGTGATTTACAAAGCGGAGCGTGTCACCCTTCTTTACGGTAAAAAATGCCGGTGACATCCGGTTTCCGACAATCTTGATCCGGTGCTGGCGTGACCGTCTTGGTACGACATGCTGCCCCTGAGCCGGTAACAACGCTACGGAAACAGGCTGTGGCCGGGCGTTTGTGTCTGCCGCAAACATCCCCTGGTAGGTGATCGTCACCGTACCTTTCACCTCGGCAGCGGACACCTGCAACGAAATTGCAGCAAGCTGGGCCAGTATCACCCAATGCAACAATCCTGAATTCAATACCTTGCAAGCCATCAGCGGTCCATTTCCCTGATCTATAGCCGGTCCTGAGTCTAGCGGCCGCAAATGTGATTTAATGAGCCTTATGAACCACCTGACCGACACCGACAGTCTTGAGCAGTTGCGCCGGCAACTGGCCGGATTCGCCGAGGAGCGCGACTGGCAGCAATTTCATTCCCCGAAAAACCTTTCCATGGCACTGATTGCCGAGGCCGCCGAACTGGTCGAGCACTTCCAGTGGTTGAGCGAAGCGCAAAGTCACAACCTCGACGAAACAAAGCACGCCCAGGTGCGCCTGGAACTTGCCGACATCCTGATTTACCTGGTACGCACCGCCGACCAGCTGAACATTGACCTGATCCGTGCCGCCAATGACAAGATCGCCATCAACCGTAAACGCTATCCAGTTGAAAAGGTTAAAGGAAAAGCAGGTCGCGCCGAGGACTTCCGCTAATCCGCCCGACGCCTGGAAACACGTCCACCGGGACACGCTCCATATAAAGATTCCGTCACAGTTTCCGCTAACCCTGAAAGACCCTGTCTGCGGACGGTGCCTTGTATTTTCAACTGCTGCGGAGAACCACACGGATGCCAGAATTCCTGTCACCAGAGCAGGCCTTGTGCCTGATCGAAACCTGTCCGATTCCACTGCTGGTGCTAGACCACACGGGCGTCGTACACAGCTATAACCTGGCCTTTGCGACCCTGGCAGGGAAAACACGGGTCGAGGCACTGACAGGACAGTCCGCAAGGTCGACAGGTGACAGCACCCTGAAGGTACTGCTTGAAAGCAGTACACAGGTCAGCTGGACAGACGATAGCGGTCAACCACGCCACTATCAAATCCACGCCTGCAATGTCACTGGAGAGCACGACCTGGAAGTTCGTTACTTCATCGACATCACCCGTCAGCGCACACTGGAAGATT
>JALVCM010000166.1 GCA_027010005.1 Thiohalobacter sp. | reverse complement strand
GCTGCGGGTCGGGTGAGAACCATGGCTTGTTTCTTGCAGAAATCCTTGTGGGGCACAAAACCGCCATTGAAATGTCTTATGGTTGACCCAATATCAAAGTGCCGGGAGCCGGGTAAAACCACGGTTCCCCTGATCAGAACCGGATACTGAGGTACTCTCCAATGGAGCAAAACGAAAACATCCCTGAAACAACTGACAATGAATCCACAGCCGTCGTTCCGGTTCTGCCGTTGCGCGATGTCGTTGTTTACCCCCACATGGTCATCCCGCTGTTCGTCGGGCGCGAGAAATCGATTCGCGCACTGGAAACGGCGATGGACGACGACAAACGGATTTTACTGGTCGCGCAGAAGAGCGCCGAGGTCGATGACCCGCAGGTGGAAGATATCCACGAGATCGGTACGCTTTCCACCATCCTGCAGTTGCTGAAACTGCCCGATGGCACCGTCAAGGTGCTGGTCGAGGGTTCCGAGCGCGCCAGTGTGGTGAAATTTGAAACCACCGATGAATTCTTCTCGGCACAGATCGAGCGCCTGGGACACGGCGAGCAGGCGGGTGAGCGTGAGGTCGAAGTGCTGATGCGTTCCCTGCTGACGCTGTTTGACCAGTACGTGAAACTGAACAAGAAGGTCCCGCCGGAGATCCTGACGTCACTGTCCGGGATCGATGAGCCTGGCCGCCTGGCAGATACCATCGCTGCGCATATGGCACTCAAGCTGGACGAAAAGCAGCGCATCCTTGAAATCGAGAATGTGCGCGAACGCCTTGAACACCTGATGGGCATGATCGAGGGCGAGATCGATGTCCTGCAGATCGAGAAGCGCATCCGTGGCCGCGTCAAGCAGCAGATGGAAAAGAGCCAGCGCGAGTATTATCTGAATGAACAGATGAAAGCCATCCAGAAGGAACTGGGTGACATGGACGACGTGCCCAACGAGGTCGATGAGTACCAGGAAAAGATCGAAAAAGCGGGCATGAGCAAGGAAGCGAAAGAAAAGGCCATGTCCGAGCTGAACAAGCTCAAGATGATGTCACCCATGTCGGCTGAAGCCACGGTGGTGCGTAACTACATCGACTGGCTGGTCAGTGCGCCGTGGAAAAAACGCACCAAGATCCGCCACGACCTGGCGCGTGCACAAAAAGTGCTCGACGAAGATCATTACGGTCTGGACAAGGTCAAGGAGCGTATCCTTGAGTACCTCGCCGTCCAGCAGCGTGTGCGCAAGCTGAAAGGCCCGATCCTGTGTCTGGTGGGGCCGCCCGGTGTCGGCAAGACCTCACTGGGTCGTTCCATTGCGCGTGCGACCAATCGCAAGTTCACCCGCATGTCACTGGGTGGCGTGCGTGACGAGGCCGAGATTCGTGGTCATCGCCGTACCTATATCGGTTCACTGCCGGGCAAGATCATTCAGAACCTGGCCAAGGTCGGGGTGCGTAACCCATTGTTCCTGCTGGATGAAATCGACAAGATGTCGATGGATTTCCGCGGCGATCCGTCATCTGCTTTGCTGGAAGTGCTGGATCCTGAACAGAACTCCACCTTTGGTGATCACTACCTGGAAGTGGAATTTGATCTGTCTGATGTCATGTTCGTGGCAACCTCCAACTCGCTGAACATTCCGGGTCCGTTACTGGATCGTATGGAAGTGATTCGTATCCCGGGTTATACCGAGGACGAAAAGGTCAATATCGCGACGCGTTACCTGCTACCCAAGCAGGTCAAGAACGCCGGCCTCAAGGAAGACGAACTGAGCGTCAGCGAAAAAGCGATTTACGATATTGTGCGTTTCTATACTCGCGAGGCGGGTGTACGAAACCTCGAGCGCGAGCTGGCCAAGATCTGCCGCAAGGTGGTCAAGGAACTGTTGTTGAAAGAAGGCAAGGGCAAGATTTCCGTCACGCCGCGTAACCTCGAAAAATACCTCGGGGTACGACGCTTCCGTTACGGGCTGGCTGAAGAGAACGACCAGATTGGCCAGGTGACCGGTCTGGCCTGGACCGAGGTGGGTGGCGAATTGCTGAGCATCGAGTCAACGATTGTGCCTGGCAAGGGACGTCTCATTCACACCGGCCAGCTGGGTGATGTGATGCAGGAGTCTATCCAGGCGGCAACCACCGTGGTCCGCAGTCGTGCCGAGGCGCTGGGTATCGAGGAAGATTTCTACCAGAAATACGATATCCACGTTCACGTACCGGAAGGTGCCACACCGAAGGATGGCCCGAGCGCCGGTGTGGGGATGTGCACGGCTCTGGTATCCGCGCTGACGCGTATTCCGGTTCGTGCGGATGTCGCCATGACCGGTGAAATCACCTTGCGTGGCGAGGTGCTGCCCATCGGCGGACTCAAGGAAAAATTGCTTGCCGCTCATCGCGGCGGTATTACCACGGTCCTGATTCCGGAGGAAAATCGCAAGGATCTGGCGGAAATTCCCAAGAACGTCAAGGACAAGCTGGAGATTCTTCCTGTCAAATGGATCGATGAAGTCCTGGAAGTCGCTTTGCAGCATCCGCCTGTCCCGCTTTCCGGGAAGGGTGAGGAAAAAGCCGGCGACAAGATCAAGGACAAGTCCAAAGCCGGTGGTAAAGGCAAGGCGCTTCGTACCCACTGACATTTTGTCTCTGGCCCGTCTTTCGTGTAATTGCGTAACTTTTACACGGAAGACGGGCTTTTTATTTGACGCGTCTGTCACACCCTTGGTATAAAACCGGGCGTGCGTACAGGGGGTCCGTATTGGCCTTTCCTGGAGACAGGGTTTGAGTTGTCTGGATCGAGTCCCGGTACGCGAATCGAATTATAATTTCCATTTTATGTTGAGGGCCAAACTCGATGAATAAAGCCGAACTGATTGACGCCGTTGCAAGCTCCGCTGACCTGTCCAAGGCGGACGCAACACGGGCTGTCGATGCCGTGATTGACACCATTACTGAAACGCTGCGTAAGGGTGATTCAGTCACGCTCGTGGGTTTTGGCACTTTTGAAGTTCGCGCCCGTGCCGCGCGTGCCGGACGTAATCCCCAGACCGGTGAAACCATCCAGATCAAGGCGTCAAATTCGCCCGCATTCAAGGCTGGTAAAGCGTTCAAGGATGCCGTAAACTAGCGCGCTTTCCTCGAGGGTGCTTAGCTCAGCTGGGAGAGCGTCGCCCTTACAAGGCGAATGTCGGGGGTTCGATCCCCTCAGCACCCACCAAGGTTATGGAGCGGTAGTTCAGCTGGTTAGAATACCGGCCTGTCACGCCGGGGGTCGCGGGTTCGAGTCCCGTCCGCTCCGCCACCTTAAGCAGAACGGGCGTCCATCCGGACGCCCGTTTTTCTTTTCAGGGCGCTATAATGCGTCTTTATTTCAAAAACAGACACAATACGGATAGCGGGATTTACCTATGTTGCAAGCGTTTCGCGAACGGGTCATGGGCTGGCTGGGCTGGGTCATTATCGGACTCGTGATCATGACCTTTGCTCTTTTCGGGCTGGGTTCCTATTTGCAGGACAAGAGCAAGGTATATGCAGCCAGGGTTAATGATGTAGAAATTACGCCCAGGGACTTGCAGCAGGCCTACCAGCAGCAACGTGCCCGTATGCAGGAAATGATGGGCGATGCCTATGATCCTGCCCTGATCGATGACACCTTGCTGCGCAAGCAGGCGCTGGACGGGTTGATCAATCGCGAGTTGTTACTTCAGGCCGCGCGCGACAATGGACTGAAGATCAGTGACGCATTGCTGGCTGCGCAGATCCATGCAATATCCGCTTTCCAGGAAGACGGTGAATTCTCCGAGAAACGCTACCGCGACCTGGTTGCGCGTCGCGGGATGACGGTTTCACAGGTTGAGTATGAGACACGAAATACCCTGCTGCGCGATCAGTTGTTAAACGGGCTTGGCGGGAGT
>JALVCM010000165.1 GCA_027010005.1 Thiohalobacter sp. | reverse complement strand
CAGTTCGCGCACCTGAGCTGTGACCCCATGCTGCCGATGCGCCGCCCCCTGTCGATTATGCGGGTCGATGCAAAAAACGGCTGGGTGGATTTCCTCTACAAGGCCGTCGGCCATGGCACGCGTCTGCTGGCGAACCGGAAAGCCGGGGAAACACTGAGCCTGCTGGGACCAATCGGCAGACCTTTTACGATCGACCCGGCCCGCCCGCGCGCACTGCTGCTCGGCGGTGGCGTGGGTATCCCGCCCATGGTTTTCTTCGCTGAACATCTAAAAAATGGCCGGGACAGCCAGCCGCTGGTACTGATGGGGTCCGAAGTGCCTTTCCCGTTCAGCGCACGCCCTTCACAGATTATGCTGCCCGGCATGCCGGATGGTGTAATTGCGGCCATGCCGTTACTCGATGACTGGGGTATCCCCAGCCGTCTGGCCAGCCTGCAAGGTTATGCCGGTTGTTACGAAGGTTATATCACTGACCTTGCACGTAGCTGGCTGGATACACTGGACGATGCGCAACGCAACCAGGTCAGTGTGTATGCCTGTGGCCCCCACCCGATGCTGGCCGCCGTGGCAAAACTGGCAAAAGACTATGCCCTGCCCTGCCAGGTATCCCTGGAAGAATATATGGCCTGCGCGGTGGGTGGCTGTGCCGGTTGTGTGGTCAGGGTACAGACCCCGGACGGGGTCGCCATGAAACGGGTTTGCGTGGATGGCCCGGTTTTCGAGGCAAACACGGTTTTCTGAACCACCAGAATATAAGGAACCTCTGATTAATTCGTCATTGCGAGGAACGGAGTGACGTGGCAATCTCTAACAGACTGGTTCCATAGTATGAGATTGCCGCGCTTCGCTCGCAATGACGTGAAGTCTGAATGAATCAGAGGCTCCCTGACGAGACAGCAAAATCGAATCAGGGGGTTTCTACCAGCGTCACGCCGTCGAGTGCACTGGAGGCCTCTACCTCACTGTCCTTCAGCTTGATCATCAGGCGCACTTCGTTGGCCGAATCGGCGTAGTGGATGGCATCATCCTGGGTGATTTCACCCTCACGGTACAGCTCGTACAGCGCCTGGTCGAAGGTTTTCATGCCCTGCTGGTTGGAGCGCTTCATCAGGTCCTTGAGCTTGTGCACCTCGCCCTTGCGGATCAGGTCCGATGCAAGCGGGGTATTGATCAACACCTCGACAACTACCCGACGCCCCTTGCCATCCGGCGTGGGTATCAGCTGCTGGGCAAGTATGGCTTTCAGGTTCAGTGACAGGTCCATCAACAACTGGCCACGTCGGTCTTCCGGGAAGAAGTTGATAATACGGTCCATCGCCTGGTTGGCGTTATTGGCGTGCAGCGTTGCCAGGCACAGGTGGCCGGTTTCCGCAAAGGCAATCGCATGGTCCATGGTTTCCCGGGTACGTATTTCACCGATAAGAATCACGTCCGGTGCCTGGCGCAGGGTATTCTTCAACGCAGTATCAAATGACTCGGTATCTATCCCCACTTCGCGTTGTGTGACGATGCAACCGTTGTGCTGATGCACGTATTCGATGGGATCCTCGATGGTAATAATATGCCCGGTGCTGTTGGCATTCCGGTAACCGATCATGGACGCCAGTGAAGTTGACTTACCGGTACCCGTGGCACCGACAAAAATGATCAGGCCACGCTTGGTCATGGCCAGGTTCTTGATCACCGGCGGAAGTGTCAGTTCCTCGAGGGTGGGAATGGTCGTTTCGATACGGCGCAATACCATGCCGCAATGGTTACGCTGGTAAAATGCACTGACACGAAAACGCCCGACACCGGCAGCGCTGATGGCAAAATTGCATTCGAGTTTTTCGTCAAATTCATTGCGCTGTGCCTCTGTCATGACACTGAGCACAACCTCACGCGCCTGATCCGGTGTCAGTGAAGACTGGGAAACCGGCTTGATGCGCCCGTTGACTTTCATGCTCGGTGGCATGCCCGCTGTAATAAACAGATCGGACGCCTGCTTGTGAACCATAAGCTTTAGCAGTGAATTAAAATCCATCATACGCCCCGTTAGCGAAAGAGTTCTTTGTTCATGGCTTTTGACCGGGCATCAAGCCGGCTGATAAGCCCGCGCTGTACCAGTTCCTGAAGATTCTGGTCGAGTGTCTGCATACCCACCGCCTGACCGGTCTGGATCGCAGAGTACATCTGCGCCACCTTGTCTTCACGAATCAGGTTACGAATGGCCGGTGTGCCGATCATGATTTCGTGGGCGGCAATACGTCCGCCACCGGTCTTCTTCAGCAGGGTCTGGGAAATAACTGCACGCAGGGACTCGGAAAGCATGGAGCGCACCATCGTCTTCTCGGCCGCCGGGAATACATCGATAATACGGTCGATGGTCTTGGCCGCAGAACTGGTGTGCAGGGTACCGAATACCAGGTGACCGGTTTCAGCCGCGGTCAGCGCCAGGCGTATGGTTTCCAGGTCACGTAATTCGCCGACCAGAATAATGTCCGGGTCTTCACGTAGCGCTGAACGCAGGGCTTCGTTGAAGCCGTGGGTATCACGGTGGACCTCGCGCTGGTTGACCAGGCACTTTTTACTTTCATGCACGAATTCGATGGGGTCTTCAATGGTGAGGATATGCTCGAAACGTTCGTTGTTGACATGATCCATCATGGCCGCGAGCGTAGTCGACTTGCCGGAACCGGTCGGCCCGGTCACCAGCACGATACCACGCGGCTGATCGGCAATGTCCTTGAAGCTTGCCGGGCAACCCAGCTCTTCCAGCGTCAGAATTGTCGACGGGATTGTACGAAACACCCCGCCAGCACCACGATTATGGTTGAACGCGTTGACACGGAAACGTGCCAGGTTGGGGATTTCGAAGGAGAAATCCGTTTCCAGGAATTCCTCGAAATCCTTGCGCTGCTTGTCGTTCATGATGTCGTAGATCAGGCTGTGCACGGTCTTGTGATCCAGCGCAGGCACGTTGATCCGGCGAATATCGCCATCGACGCGAATCATGGGCGGCAGGCCCGCGGAAATGTGTAAATCGGATGCGTTGTTCTTGACGCTAAAGGCGAGTAATTCAGCAATATCCATGCTCTTCCCCAACTGTGGTTCTGGCTTTCCTTATCGTCACACCGGGCCATAACTTGACCTCTCACCCCTGCCTGACGCCCTCCAGTATAGCGACTTGCCACAATTACGCGCAGGCCCCGGGTTTTCCGCTTGAATCAGGCATTTGGGGTGAGGTATGGTCTGCGCCATGAAGAAAATACCACTTGCTTTCATCGGTGCCGGCAACATGGCGCGCAGTCTCATCGGCGGTCTGATTGCCGATGGCTGGGATCCAGCCAGTATATCGGTATCCGACCCTGACCCCGAGCAGCTTGCCGCCGTGAGCCGACTGTTCGGGACCCGCAGCGCCAGTGATAACATGGCCGCTGTCGAACAAAGCGAGCTGGTGGTACTGGCCGTCAAACCCCAGGTTATGCCCGATGTCGCCCGGGAACTGGCGGCTACGGTACAGGCCCGGCGTCCACTGGTTATTTCCATTGCCGCGGGCATTTGTATCACGGACCTGGATCGCTGGCTGGGTGGTGGCTGTGCGCTGGTACGCTGCATGCCGAATACACCGGCACTCGTACAGAGTGGTGCCACGGCCATGTTTGCCAACCCGGCGGTCAATGATGACCAGAAAGCACTGGCTGAAAGTATCCTGCGAGCCGTTGGACTGGCGCTGTGGGT
This sequence comes from Thiohalobacter sp., assembly GCA_027010005.1. Classification (GTDB taxonomy): domain Bacteria; phylum Pseudomonadota; class Gammaproteobacteria; order DSM-19610; family DSM-19610; genus Thiogranum. The sequence goes on along the minus strand of JALVCM010000165.1, from coordinate 178 downwards.
CAACGATGAAGCCCGGCTGGATGCCGTGACGGCACTCTCGGGCAGTGGGCCCGCCTATTTCTTCCTGGTCATCGAGGCACTGCAGGAAGCCGGGCAATCCCTCGGACTGGATGATAAAACGGCCCGCCTGCTGGCCCTGCAAACAGCATTTGGGGCAGCAAAAATGGCGCTTGAAAGT
>JALVCM010000164.1 GCA_027010005.1 Thiohalobacter sp. | reverse complement strand
CCGGCGGCGGTTCGACGATTGGCAGCAGCAATGGCGGCGGTGGCGGCGGTTGCGTTGCTATGAAAGAAGCACAACGCTCCGATCCCCTGCTGCTCTGGCTTGCTGCTGTTGCCATGATTGGTCTGCGGCGACGTAACCGCTAGACTACACATTATGTTACGGGCTATTCAGGATTTCTTTCGCGGGCGCATTGACCCCGATCCGGCGGGCAAGCATGACGAACACAGTCTGCACCTGGCAACGGCTGCATTACTGTTCGAGATGCAACGTGCCGATTTCGAGGAACACGAAGACGAGCGCGAGGTGCTGGAACGTGTGCTGCAGGAGACGTTTGCACTGAGCCGGGAAGAAACCCGGGAACTGGCCCGGCTGGCACAGCGTGAATCCGAAGAGTCTGTTTCACTTCATCAGTTCACACGCTTGATCAACCAGCGCTTTTCACCCGAAGAGAAGGTGCGTGTGGTGGAGATGTTGTGGCAGGTTGCCTTTGCTGACGGGCGTATTGATCGTTACGAAGAAGCCCTGGTACGCAAGATTTCAGAACTGATCTATGTGCCGCACAGGGCCTTCATCCAGGCCCGTCACCGGGTGCAGGCCGCGCAATAAAAAGGCAGCCATGTAGCTGCCTTTTTTGAATCCATTCCGTGCTCCGTATCCGGTCTTTCAATCCGGATACGGAGACGCATTCCGGTGCAGATTTCAGGTAACTACCTGATTACACCATATCTTTCAGACCCTTCAACGGAAGAACCTTGACCACGTTACGGGCAGGTTTGGCCTTGAATGTCATGGCTTCACCGGTGAACGGGTTAACGCCCTTGCGTGCTTTGGTGGCTGGCTTGCGGACAACCTTGATCTTCATCAGGCCAGGGACGGTATAGACGCCGGGGCCATTACGTTTGATATCACGCTTGATCAGTGCGGTGAGTGATTCGAAAACGGCGCCAACGTCTTTCTTGGTCAGGCCGGTTTTGTCTGCGATGTAGGTGAACGTTTCAGCTTTCGTGGTAGGCTTTTTTACCGCCTTGGCAGCAGCCTTTTTCTTGGCGGATTTCTTGGCAGCTTTTTTCTTTACGGCCATTCAATGTGCTCCTTTGAAAATGTTGGCAGAGAACTAACGGCGCAACCATAGCACAAAGAAAAAAAAGTGAAACCCCTTTTGTGATTTTTACCTGCTATTCCAGACTCAAATGAAGATGGCATCCATGATGCAAGGAAAATAGCGGGGTTTTCCTGCGTCAAAATTCAGTGGAGTTGACGTTCATCCGTCGCCGGATCAGACGTTTCCTTGTCCACGTTTTCATCCCGGCAGGACGAGGCATGGTGGTGTGTCATGCGCCAGCTGTCATCGATCAGTTGAAACACGTTGGTTGTGATCACCGGTGGCCAGTGATCGCTGTCACCGGGCGTGCTGAGGTGTTCGTAGAGAACGTGGACCGCAAGCAGCGCGTCCTGGGTGCGGTGAACGTTGGACAGTTTGAAGCGCACCCGCAGCCCGCCTTCGAAAATTTCCCGCCAGTTTTCCTGTACGGCGTCATAACCCTGTACCCGGTCACCCATGGGGTGAATACATTCGATGAATTCGCGTTCCGCCCACACGGCCATCATGGCCGTGAGATCGGCATTGGCAAATGCTTCATAGAAGGCCTGCTCGGCGGCTTCCGGTGTGGGAAAGACAGGTCTGGACATATCGCGCGCTATGGTACCAGTCTGCGGGGGTGAAGCAATGCGCCTGAATTTGTGAGCAATTTCACGATTTCGGAAGGGTGTTTCCGGCTAAGTTTTCGATGTTTTGTGCCGATAGCAGAAGGTGCACAGCGTACATCCCGCGGGCAAGCGGGAAAACACTTTGCGGATACCGGCAAACACTATCGACAGGATGACAGGCAGACCATGGGAGCGGCAAAAAAACTCTTGGACAAGAAGGTGTTAAAGGATCTGGTCCCCCTCAATGCATTATCCGCGGTACATCTTGACGAAATTTCCCGAAAGGCTGAAATCGAAACTATTCGTTCCGGGCGCTATGCGTTCAAGGCGGGTGAACGGGACCATAAATCTGTCTACCTGCTCGAGGGCAAGGTCGAGCTGCTTGACGATGGCCGCAATATTGTCGGTTCCGTTATAGGCGGATCGGAAGCGGCCCACCATCCACTGGCACACAAGCAGCCTCGCCAGTTATCTGCCCGTGCGTCGGGCAGTATCACCATTGCACGTATTGATTCGGGTCTGCTCGATGTATTGCTGACCTGGGATGAATCCTCCGGATACGACGTCGTTGAAATCGGCGCAGATGATGATGGTGACTGGATGACGCGCATGTTGCAGTCACAGGCATTCCTCCAGCTTCCGCCCTCGAATATTCACCAGCTGCTGATGCGGCTTGAGTCGGTCAGCTTCCGGGCCGGTGACCAGGTCATCCGGCAGGACGAGGAAGGTGATTACTTTTACATCGTCAAATCCGGCCGTATGGCGGTGAGTCGCAAGGCTTCGGCGCGCGGCAAGGAAGTGTTGCTGGCGGAACTTGGAGAAGGTGCCTGCTTCGGTGAGGAAGCACTGGTGTCCGATTCGTCTCGCAATGCGACGGTGACCATGCTCACAGACGGGTCATTGATGCGACTCTCCAAGGATGATTTCAATGAGCTGCTGCGTGCACCGCTGGTGCATGAAGTGGATTTCACGCAGGCCGGAAAACTCGCCGGGCAGGGTGCCGAGTGGCTGGATGTGCGTTTGCCGGGAGAGTTCGACAATCAGCATATCCAGGGCAGCCGGAATTTCCCCCTGTCAGCGTTAAGAGAACAGGCAGATACGCTGGATGCCGACAAGCGCTACATTGTCTGCTGTGACACGGGTCGACGCAGCGCCTCGGGTGCATTCATTCTGCGGCAGCGGGGATTCAGTGTTTACACGCTGAAAAATGGCCTGATGGATGTCCCGGCCGAGGCACTGGAAGGCGGCACCCCGGAAGAGCAGAGTGTCGACAGCCATGATGCAGAGATCATCCCTTTTGAAAATGAAAGGGATACGAATGATCGTGCAGAACCACAGGCACGGCAGGAGGCTGAAACAGCCTCTCGCCTCGAAGCGGACCTGCAAGCCAGCGAGGCAGCGCGTGATGCCTTGCAGGCTGAAGCCGAAACCCTGCGTGAACAACTTGCATCACTGCAGCATGTGCTGGATGAGACAGAGAAAAAACACACTGAACTGACGCAACAGCTGGAAGAGGCTCAACAGGCTTGTGAATCCGGTGCGGGAGCGAAAGAACAGTTCGAAAAACAACTTGCGCAGCTGGAAGCCGAGCTTGAGCGTGTGCGCGACGATTACCAGCAACTGGGACAGCGTACCAGCGCCGTTGCGGGTGAGCGGGATGCCGCCAACCGTGACCTGGAAAAAGCGCGTGCCGAGCTGGAAACCCTGCAGGCACGGATCGATAGCCAGCAGGGTGAGCTCGGTGAGCAGGTGCAGGCCGTTCAGACACAGCTGGATGCCAGGCAGCAGGCACTGGAAGAGGAAATTGCCCGACGCAGTGCAATTGAAGAGGATCTTGCCGAGGCTGAGAAAGCCTCCCGCCTGGCTGAAGAGCGGGAAGCCGGACTGACCGAACAGGTCGAAACACTGAAGCAGCAGACCGATGAGCAGCGTCAGCAGTTACAGGACGCGTTTCAGGCTGAAAAGGGTGAACTCGAACAACAGCTGCAGGCGCTGCAATGCAGTGTCGAGGATTACGAACAGAAACTGGCGTCACAAACCGGGGAGTATGAAACCCTTGCCGGAAAACTGGCGGAAGTCGAACAACAACTCACCCAATCCCGGGAAAACGAACAGAGCCTGAATGAGGCACTGGAGAACACCCGGCAGCAGACTGATGAGCTGGAACAACGTATTCGCGCCGGGCTGCAACAGGAACTCGATACACTGGGTGAGTCACTCGACAGTACCAGAACGGCCTTTGATGAGGCCAGCGCCCGGCTGGAGGAAAGTGTTGCTCGTGAAACACAACTGAACGAACGTATTTCAGAGCTTGAGCAACAGCTTCTATCCCGTGAGCGTGAATTCGAGTCGGATCTCGGTAGTGCGCGTGAGGCGATGTCGCGGGCACAGACCGAGCTGGATAACCTCAAACGTGAGCAGCAGCGGTTGCTCGACCGGTTACGCAAGAACGAGGAAACCCGTGAGCGTGAACGCCACGACCACGAAGCCGAGGTGCACCGCTTGCGCAGGGAACTGCAGCAGGCCGCTGATGGTTCGGCAGAAGGGCTGACAGCCGAGCTGGAGGCATTGCAGGCACAGGTTAACGAAAATACCCGGCTGCGTGATGACCTGGAGGTCCGGCTGGGAGAACGCAGCGCCCAGCTGGAAGACATGCAGGCGCGTGCCGAGCACTTTGAGCAGCAACTGAAACTGGCCCAGGAAAGCGCACAGGCCGCCGAGCAGCAACTGGTCGAGGCCAATCGCCTGGCCAATGAAGAAATGGAAATCCGCCTGAATACCGAACAGGGTATCCAGGATGGACTGCGTGAAGCGCTGGAAACCTCGGAACGGGAACGCAACGCTCACCAGGAAAACATTACTGTTATTACCCAGGAGCTTGAGGAGCTGCGTGAGGCCTACCGGCAATCGAAGCAGGCACTGGAAGTCAATGAGGGTGCGGCCAGCCGGCTGGATGAGGTTGAGGCGCAGCGCGCGAGCGCCGAGGCTGAACGTGATGAGCTGAGGTCGTCGGTTGAGGCGTTGAAGCAGGAACTTGACCAGTTGCGGGTAGAAGCCGAAGTGCATCGCGGCCTCGAAGACATGTTGTCGGATGGCGGGGAGGATACTGGCGAAAGTGAAGCCCTGCAGCAGGCCAAGCAGAATGTCGAGGTGGCGGTACGTCTGCGTGCCCAGGCGGAAGCCCGGGTGGAAAGCCTGTGCGAGGAAGTGGAGCAGCTCAGGACACAGTTGAGCCAGGTTGTCGAGGCGCCTGCGCCAGCTGTGCCGGAAGGTGCGATCCCGTCACTGGACAACACCGATCCTCATGCCTCGAATCCCATGCTGGCGGAGGTACCCGATATCGAGGAAGACGATGACGAGGCGCCGGCTGTATTGCTGGACGAAGAACTCGTCAATCTGCAACCTGCTGCTGTGCCGCCACAAAAGTCCGGTCTGATCAAGGGCATGATCACCGGTTTGATCGCAGGTGCCGTTGCCGGTGCAGGGTTATTCTGGTGGCAGTCCGGTTCCGTGCCGCAGGTTACCCTGCCCCCGCCCTCTGTCTCTGTCACACCGGGCAATGTGCCGGAACCGGTTGCCGAACCGGTACAACAACCGGAGGCCCGTCCGGCAAAGGTTGAGCAGGCCACGGCAACGGAAGTCCCGAAGGCTGAGATGAAGATCCCTGAGGTGAAGGCACCTGTGCCGGAGAAACCGGTAATCACTACGAAGGATGAAGTCCCGGCTGATACACCTGCTCCTGCTGCAACTGTACCCGTGTCTTTCCCGTTTGCACGGGGCATGTCTGGCACGCCGCGTACAGGCCGTAGCGAGACAACAACCGGCGAAGCCGGTCAGGCATCAACAACGGAAGCGGTCGTGCAGAAAGCCGGGCAGAGTGAAGAGACTAGCGCCACAGCACCAGTTCCGGCCGCCGATGTCACGCCGGAAGCAATGTTGCCGCCGGAGGTTGATCAACCGGCAGGACATTTCCGGGACCGTCTGGCGAATGGTGCGCCGGCGCCAGCCATGGTGCGTCTGCACGCTGACCGCTTTTTGATGGGCAGCAGCGGGATTTCACAACAGTTTGACGAGCGCCCGCAACACGAAGTCCGGCTGGCACCGTTTGCGATGGCAGCACGAGAGATTACGTTTAATGACTATGACGCATTTGCGCGTGCAACAGGCCACAGGCTGCCTGACGACAGGGGGTGGGGGCGTGGTGAACGTCCCGTGATCAATGTCTCCTGGAAAGATGCCCGGGACTATGCGCAGTGGTTGTCTGCGCAGACCGGCAAGCACTATCGTCTCCCGAACGAAGCAGAGTGGGAGTTTGTTGCGCGCTCGGGTGCAACGACACGTTACTGGTGGGGTGAGGGTGTGGGCGAGAATCACGCCAATTGTTTCGACTGCGGCAGTCGTGACGGCGGCGCAAAGACTTCCCCGGTTGCCAGCTACGCGGCAAGTCCCTGGGGTGTGTATGACATGGCCGGTAACGTACGCGAGTGGGTGAATGACTGTTATACGCCGAACTACAGTCGCGCAGCGGTTGATGGTAGTGCTGCTGAAACTGCCGGCTGCAGCGAGCGTGTCGTACGTGGCGGGGCTTACAGCAGCCCTTCGGCCCAGCTCCGCAGCACGGCGCGTGACCGGATGGATGCACAAAGTCGCCTGGATAACCTCGGTTTTCGTGTCGTGCGTGAAGACTGAGACAGTGATTGCGACAACGGTATGATTTGAATTCACGCCGCTGAATGCCTAACCTGCGGTGTATGGCAAAGTGGCTGAAAATTTGTGACCTGTCAGCCGTACCCGAAGACGGCAGTTGCGGGTTTTCGGTATCAACCTCGGCCGGGTTGATGGATGTTTTCCTGGTACGCAAGTCCGGTGAAGTCCACGGCTACCTCAATCAATGTCCGCACACCGGCGGCCCGCTCGACTGGGTGCCGAACCAGTTTCTTGACCTGGATCGTTGCTGGATCCAGTGCGCGACACACGATGCCCTGTTCCGTATTCATGATGGTGTATGTGTCGCAGGACCCTGCTCCGGAAAGTCACTGATACCCGTTGAACTTCAGCTGCAAGGCGGAAGTGTCTGTATGCGGGACAGTCTGCCGGGCAAATAAAAAGCCGGCAGCCTTTTGATGGGCTGCCGGCCGGGTGTTGGTGTGGCTTATCAGTCTTCGAGCGAGTTGATCAGGGCTTCAAGCGTTGCAGCAGGAAGGGCACGGGTTTCGCCCTCTGCCTGGACTTCGACCATGGCGAGCTGGAGTTGTGGACAATCCATCCGGCGTGGCCTTTCGCAGGAGGCACTCCCGGTTTCACGCGCAAGCTTGTACGATGGTTCTTCAACCGGAAATTCACTTCCACTTGCCATATCCATGATGTAGGCCATGGCCCACCTCCCTCGATAGTCGTGGCTGATGACTCAGCCGTTACCAAGGCTATCGGCGCCAGGGTGTAAACATTAACCCTGATTTTTTCGTGCCGGAATCCAGTGGTTTAGGGGCGTCCGATGTTAGGGAAATGCCGGAATGGTGGGTTCAATGCCGTGCATGTCGGCTTCCGGATGGTGTCGCCTGATCATGTTGGTGATTTCTTCCACGCGGTTTTTCGGAACATCCACCATCATCAGGATATGTCCCTGTTCGACAGCATTCTGGAACGCTTTCAACTGGCTGTTGGGTACATCGGTTCCAATCATGCCGGAAACCCAGGCACCAATCAGCGCACCTGCCAGCGCACAGGCCAGCACGGTCCAGCCACCGAGCGTAATGCCACCGGGCGGGAATGCAACGGCGATGAGCCCCGCCAGTACGCCCGTCGCACCACCAACACCGAGGCCCATTTCAATACCATGAATAAAGTCACTGCGCTGCAACAGGTTTGCTCTGGGAAGATCGCCCAGCGGTATACCCTCTTTTGCCAGGACATGAATGTGGTGATCATCAATACGAGCAAGCAGGAGTTCATCAACCACCTGGCGCGCACGCGCTACACTGGGTAAAAGAAAATAGAGTCTGCGTCTCATACTGCACCTCCTGTCCCGCAACGGGCTGGATTGTTCACGGTTGTCAAAATATTAGACCGCTGAATCCAGTATAGTTGCGTTTTCAGGCCATTATGTCAGGCGGTAATCCATACGCTCGATCTGTCTCATCCAGTCCTCGGTTTCAGCCCAGATTTCAGTATCTTCAGTATCTTCCGGTGATATATCCATGGATCCGCTCCAGTCTTCAGGCGGTTCTACGGGTTGTGGATGCAGCGTTTCCCAGGCTTCGCGGTCCAGTTCCTCGATCGTGCCGTCGAAATATTGAAGCTCCAGTGTATCGTCATCGTCATCACTGGCGACGATTTCGAACGCATCGCCTACAGGGGATTTGTACCAATCGCCGATTTGCGGTGAAGGTTGTACTGCCATGGCGGTTTACCTCCTTGCTCAAACTGCTGATACTTGACGTTCCGGGTAGTTTGTTTTGCGGGGTCAACGACCTTGTTTAACTTATATGCCCATAAAAACGGGTTTGCAACAAGAGAAATTTGACGCTTTTTGAGGATCCTTTATGAGTATCAAGATTGTGGTGGTCGATGCCGGTCAGTTGGCAAAAGGCGTCGAATTTCCGCCGCTGAAAATCCCGAAATATGGCTGGGAGGAATACCCGGGACTGGACGTCGAAGGCATTGAGGAACGCTGCTGGCGGGCTGATGTAGTGGTCGCCCTCTCGTCAGGTATCTCTGCGGAATTGCTGAAAAAAATGTATCGCCTGAGTCTGCTGGTGACAGCCGGTGAAGCCTGCCGGCAGCTGGACCAGGCGGCCGCCCTTGAGCAGGGCGTCGAACTTCTGGCTTTCCCGGATGCGGATTGCAGCGATACAGAAGATGCACAGGATTTATGTCATCGCATTGTGCAGGCGATTGAACATTATGTCGCCAGCGATGTGGCGGATGAGGAAAACATATGAGCTGGTGGGGCAAACTGTTGGGCGGGGCTTTTGGTTTCATGCTGGGAGGGCCGCTGGGGGCACTGATTGGTGCGGCATTCGGACACAATTTCGACAGGGGCATGGGGCGAATTGCCGGTGATTTTGCGCCCGGTGCGCAGGAGCGCGTGCAAACGGTATTTTTTACCACCGTGTTTTCTGTGATGGGCCACCTGGCCAAGGCGGATGGCAAGGTCTCAAAAAGCGAAATCGATCTGGCGCGCCAGATCATGCAGCAATTCAATCTCGATGATGAGCGTCGCAAGATTGCCATTAAGCTGTTCAATCAGGGCAAGCAGACGGATTTTCCGCTTGAAGATGTGCTGCGGCAGTTTCGACAGGAATGCCATCGCCGCCGCAACCTGATGCAGATGTTCGTCGAAATCCTGATGCACGCGGCATATGCCGATGGTGACTTGCATGCCGGTGAGCGCCGGGTGCTGGAACAGGTGCGCGTGTCGCTGGGCTTTTCACAGCAGGTTTTTCAGCATATCGAAGCCATGGTGCGCAATGCGCAGCACTTTGCACAGGGGGGTGTCTCACCGCGCGATGCCTTGCGTGAAGCCTACGAGGTGCTGGGTGTCGATGAGAAGGCCAGTGACGCGGAGGTCAAGAAAGCCTATCGCCGCCTGATGAACCAGCACCATCCTGACAAGCTGGTTTCAAAAGGCCTGCCGGAGGAGATGATTAAGCTGGCCACGGAAAAGAGCCAGGAAATCCGCCGTGCCTACGATACGATCAAAAAAGCACGCAGTGGCCAGTAGGCACCTTGGGAGCCTGTATTAATTCGTCATTGCGAGCGTAGCGCGGTAATCTTTATTGGTCTTGCACGAGGCTGATCGAGATTGCCGCGCTGCGCTCGCAATGACGTGAATTCTGAATTAATTCAGAGGTTCCTTTAGATAAACCGCCCACCTGCGGCGACTGCAATAACCACAATGCCCAGCAACAGGTTAACGCCCACGATCTGGCGAATCTGGTTCAGGTGCTTGCCGGCTTCCGGCCACTGCTCGGTGATCACCGCTTCTTTCAGGCGTCGGAAAGGGACGAAGTACAGGTGCATATAGAGCAGGATCATCAGCCATCCCAGTCCCTGCATGATATGAATATGTATACCTGCGGCATCCAGGCCGCCATACAGTCTGAAGACTATCCAGTAGCCAGTGCCAGGCAACAGGATGACAAACAGCCACACCCAGGGAAAGAAGCGACGGAATACATGGACCCAGAGTTTAAGGCGTTGCGGGGGCTCAAACTGCTGGACAGCAACGGGGCGCAATACCTGGTGGGCGAAAAACATGCCGCCGACCCACAGGACGGCAGACAGGATGTGCAGACTGATAGCAATGCTGTGCAGACTCATGTCAGTTACTCTTTTTTCTTGACGAAACGGGTTTTCAGCCAGCCGTAGACGCGGCGTACCAGTGCATCCTGCATGCCGGTGAAAAAGTGATCTGCCCCTTCAATTTCGGTCTGGCGGTAAAGCCTGTTGCCGGCGCTACGGGCCGCTTTGCGGCGTGCCTCGGGCGTTGCCAGCAGTGTATCGAGGTCGCGGCTGCCGTAGATATCCAGTACCGGTAACTTGATTTTTACCAGTGACAACAGGCTGTTGGTTTTCTCGTCGATGGTAGAACCACCGACGCTGACCAGTACCAGTCCCTGTACGGGGGGCTTTTTCTTGCTGGCGACATACCAGGCCGACATGGTGGCGCCGAGACTGTGACCAATCAGCACGATGGTCCGGTTGCCGCGTTTGCGCAGCATGGCGGCAGCGGCATCGATGCGCGGTGTGACTTCATCAAACAGGGGGACGTAATCCTGCAGAGAGGCATTGTTGGGCAACACCGGCATCTGGATGGAAAGTGTCGCCCAGCCGTGATCGGCCAGCCCGGTGCGTAAGGGGTAGATGACATCAGCCCAGTCCGGGTGAGCACCCATACCGTGGGCGAGAATGACCGCCCGGCCGGTGAATCCATTGCTGGCCTCGGTATATATCCCCATAAAGGGTGTGTCGCCGGCATTCAGTTCACAGGTCTCGCCTTCGACCAGACCGTCACTGATCTGTTCGGCCCAGCGCTTTTCCTTTTTCTGGTCGGAGGCGGCCAGGGCGGGTGTGACCAACTGTCCAAAAAAAGTCAGTAAAACCAGTAGCTTAAGCATGCGGTGCACGTTGGTATTCCCTCCATCCGCCGGGTTTGTTTTACGGTACGATTTCCCGGGCTGAAATCGTGCGGCGGTTCCGGTAAAGTGCGCGATCTTGATTTCCCAGCGCAGCAAACTATTTACGAGGCCCGGATTATGCCAGATTACAAGATCGCACCGTCTATTTTGTCAGCCGATTTCGCCCGTCTGGGCGAGGAAGTGGATAACGTCCTCAAGTCCGGGGCCGACATTGTTCACTTCGACGTGATGGACAACCACTATGTTCCCAACCTGACCATTGGTCCGCTGGTGTGTGAGGCGTTGCGCAAGCACGGTGTCACCGCCGAGATTGACGTGCATCTGATGGTCAAGCCGGTGGACCGTATTATTCCGGATTTTGCCAGGGCCGGTGCCAGCTACATTACCTTCCACCCGGAAGCCAGCGAGCACATCGATCGCAGCCTGCAGCTTATTAAAAACGAGGGCTGCAAGGCCGGCCTGGTGTTCAACCCGGCCACGCCGCTCGACTACCTGACCTATGTGATGGACAAGGTCGACATGGTGCTGCTGATGTCCGTCAACCCGGGCTTCGGTGGCCAGAGCTTTATTCCGGCTACCCTCGACAAGTTACGTGAAGCACGCAAGATCATTGAGGCCTCGGGTCGCGACATCCGCCTGGAGATCGACGGTGGTGTGAAGGTTGATAACATCCGTGAAATAGCCGAAGCCGGTGCCGATACCTTCGTGGCCGGTTCCGCCATTTTCGGTGCGGCCAGTGACAGTGATGCGAACGTGTATGACACCGTCCTCAAGGCCATGCGTGACGAGCTGGCCAAGGCTGGCTGAATGGCTATCCGCAAGCCCGAGATGATTCTCATTGACGTGGACGGCACGCTGGTCGACAGCGTGCCGGACCTGGCCTGGTGTGTCGATGAAATGATGAAACAGCTGGGCCGCGAACCCTGGGGTGAAACCCGCGTACGCGACTGGGTGGGTAACGGCGTGGAGCGGCTGGTGCGCCGTGCCCTGATCGGGCAACTGGACGGTGAGCCGGACGAGGCCGAGTTTGAAAAAGCCTACCCGATCTTTCTCGACCTGTACGCGGAAAATACCTCGAAGCGTTCCATGCTGTACCCCGGCGTGAAGGAAGGCCTGGATTACCTGCGTGCCGCGGGCTACCCGCTCGGTTGTGTGACCAACAAGGCCGCGCAGTTTACCCTGCCGCTGCTGAAAGACCTGGGGATCTTCGACTATTTCGGGATTGTGGTCAGCGGCGACACGCTGGAGCAGAAGAAGCCACACCCCGCCCCGTTGCTGCATGCGGCGGAATTCTTTAAGGTAGACCCTGAACGGTCACTGATGGTCGGTGACTCGATCAGTGATGTAAAGGCCGCGCGCGCGGCAGGCTTCCAGATTGTCTGCATGCCGTACGGTTACAATCATGGTGTGGATATCCGCGTGGCGGAGCCTGACCTGGTTATTGGCACCCTGGCAGATTTGAAAGGCGAACTCGAACAGGCGGCATGATGATCACCGTAGAGACACGAATGCACGGACGGGAGGAACGATGGTGGCGTTGATCCACTGTCTGTAACGGCCTTCGTGTATCAAAAATGTCTCAACGGTGAGGACCATGAATCCTGAACAATTCGAACAACTGGCCAGTGAGGGATACAACCGTATCCCGGTAACGCGCGAGGTGCTGGCCGACCTCGATACCCCCTTAAGTACCTACCTGAAGCTCGCCAGCGGGCCTTACTCCTATTTGTTCGAGTCCGTGCAGGGTGGTGAGAAGTGGGGGCGTTACTCCATTATCGGTGTGCCGTGTCGCACTGTGTTGCGTGTGTATGGTGAGCGCATCGAGGTGCGCACCGAGGGTGAGCTGGTCGAGGAAGCCCATAGCGAGGACCCCCTGCAGTGGATCGAGGCATTCCAGGCGCGTTACCGTGCCCCGGATCTCGAAGGGCTGCCACGGTTTGGTGGCGGGCTGGTCGGCTATTTCGGTTACGACACCGTGCGCTACATCGAGCCGCGTCTGAAAGACGGGGTGAACAAGGACACATTGCAAACACCGGACATCCTGTTGATGGTGTCCGATGAAGTCGTGGTATTCGATAACCTGGCTGGCAAGCTGCTCATGGTGGTACACGTCGACACCTCATACGATGATGCCTGGGCCTACGGTCAGCGCCGCCTGGATGTATTGATGAACCGCCTCTGTCAGCCAGTGCAAATCCCAGGCGCCCTGGAGAACCCGTGCGAGGTGTCGGAAGACGATTTTGTTTCCGGTTTTACGCGCGAGGGTTTCGAGTCTGCCGTCGAGCGCGTGAAAGCATACATTGTTGAGGGTGATGCCATGCAGGTGGTGTTGTCGCAGCGCCTGTCGATCCCGTTTCACGCGCCGCCGCTGGATTTGTACCGTGCCCTGCGCGGACTGAACCCGTCACCGTACATGTTCTTTCTCGACCTGGATGATTTTCATATCGTCGGTTCCTCACCGGAGATCCTGGTGCGCCTCGAGGATGACGTGGTGACCGTACGGCCGATTGCTGGCACGCGCCCGCGTGGTGCCACCGAAGCCGAAGACAAGGCGCTGGAAAAAGACC
>JALVCM010000163.1 GCA_027010005.1 Thiohalobacter sp. | reverse complement strand
AGCACCCCCATCAACTCGCACAGTTCCTGCTCGCTGAGGAACGTTGGTGTACCACCGCCGAAGTGTAATTGCTCGACACGTCGGTCCGGGTCAATCAGCGAAGCCTGCAGGCGGATTTCCCGGTACAGGTGGTCAAGGTAATTGCGGGCACGGCTGCGGTCGGCCGTCACGATCTTGTTGCAGGCACAGTAGTAGCAGACGTGGGCGCAGAACGGGATATGCACATACAGCGACAGCGGCCGCCCGCTCTCGTTACTGGCACGCACCCAGCGTTCATGGTCGGCCGCACCCACTTCCGGCGTAAATTCCATGGCCGTCGGGTAGGAGGTGTAACGCGGGCCACTGCCCGCATAACGCCGGATCAGGTCTGCATCAAAATCGACCGTCTGCTGCATGTTTTTCTCCACAATATTGTCCTGAACTATAGGCTGCCAGACCGAAAATCACCTTGACCTGGGTCAAGGGTCAACGGCGCCCCGCCCTAGTCGACTTCCAGCCCTTCGCGGTGGGTTTCGTTGATTTTCAGCAGCAGCTGTTTGAACGGCAGGATACGCTCATCCTGCTTCGCCACTACCTTGACGAAACGCAGGTCTTCCTTGCCAAACTGGTAGCTGCCATCCGCCATGGAGGCACGCAGGGCACGCACGTCGCGCTCCAGTTCTTCAAGAAATTCAGTGGCGGCACCCAGCGAATCCATATCGTACTCCGCCGCGGCGCGCAGGTCCTCGATTTCAAACAGCGCCTGATCGACCAGGTCAACGTACTCTTCTGCGGTTTTCGGTCTTCCTAACATGGATTAACCTCCATCTCTAACTACATAAAACACTTCGAAAAATCCCCTGAAATTCACGCACCTGGCTGGCGTCGAGCAAGAACACACCGTGGCCGCCGCGCTCGAAATCGAGCCAGGTAAACGGTACATCGGGAAAACACTCCATCAGCATATCCTGACTGTTACCCACCTCGACCACCAGTATCCCGTCGTCGGCCAGCCATTCAGCCGCCTGCGCCAGCACGCGTACCACAATGGCCAGTCCGGCCTGGTCGGCGCGCAGGCCCAGTTCCGGCTCGTGCCGGTATTCCTCGGGCAGTGTCTGCATTTCTTCATCAGACACATAGGGCGGATTGCTGATAATCAGCTGGTAACGCGCCGGTTCCAGTGCCTCGAACAGGTCAGACTCGACGAGATTGACCCACTCGTCCAGTCCATGGCGTTGTACGTTGCGTTTTGCCACGGCCAGCGCATCGGGCGAGATATCCACCGCATCGACCTCGGCATTGTCAAAATGCACGGCACAGGCAATGGCAATACAGGCGCTGCCGGTACACAGGTCCAGCACCCGCTCGACGTCATCCGGCTCCAGCCAGGGTGTAAAACCCCGTTCGATCCATTCCGCCATCGGCGAACGTGGCACCAGCACGCGTTCATCGACATAAAACGGCAGGCCCGCAAACCAGGCTTCGCCGGTCAGGTAGGCGGCCGGCTTGCGGGTTTCGATGCGCTGGTGCAGTAACTCCAGCACCGCCGTGCGTTCTGCCGCGGTCACCCTGGCACCCAGATAATGCTCGGGAAAACCCACCGGCAGATGCAGCGCATGGCTGACCAGCACCAGCGCCTCATCGAAGGCATTATCGGTGCCGTGGCCGAATACCAGCCCGTTTTCACGGAAGCGGCTCGCGCCCCAGCGCACTACGTCCCGTATAGTTTGTAACTCTGCCTGATCGGCCATGCAAAATGATTCCTACCGCTGTGGCCGCGTCAGTGGAATAATACGCGCCCATGTTATATTCAAAAATGAAGTCAAATATCGCGACCCGTGTCGCGGGGCGCATTATACCGGTACTGGCCGCCCTGTGGTTGCTGGTGTCATGCAGCCAGCCCGAACTGCCTCAACTGGCCGGAGGGACCCTGCTGCCCGAGGCCCGCCCGCTGACGCCTTTCACGCTGGTCGATGACCACAATGCCCCGTTTACACAGGATTCGCTGCGCGGCCAGTGGAGCTTCGCGTTTTTCGGTTACACCCATTGCCCGGATGTCTGCCCCAATGCGCTGGGCGCGCTGAAGCGGGTCGAGACGCTGCTCGAGGCCGATGGCGTCACACCGCTGCCACGGGTACTGTTCGTCAGCGTGGACCCTGCACGCGACACCCCCGATACGCTGGCGGGCTATGTCGCCTACTTCCACCCGGCCTTTGTCGGCGTAACCGGTGAAGACGCCGAGCTGAAGCTCCTGACGCGCCAGCTGGGCATTCTCTATGGACGTTCCCCTGATAGCAGTAATGACAAGGATTACGTCGTCGATCACAGCGCAGCGATTATCCTGTTTAACCCGGAAGGTCACTACCAGGCATTGTTTGGTATACCGCACGATCCACAAAAGATCGCCGCCGACTTTGTGGCCATCCGTGACTGGTACGAGGCAAGCCAATGAAACACAAATGGATACTTTCACTTTTCCTGGCCCTGTGGGCAGGGGTTGCCAACACGGCGGATACCCTTGAGGTCGACAATGCCTGGATCCGTGAAGCACCACCCGCTGCTCCGATGCTCGCCGGCTACCTGTGCCTGGAAAACCGGACTGACACACCCGTGACGCTGGTCGGCGTGGAAAGCCCGCTGTTTGAATTTGTCATGATGCATCGTACCGAAACCGTGAACGGTATGGCGCGCATGCTGCACCAGGACAAGGTAGTTATCGCAGCAGGGAAACGTGTCTGCTTCGAACCCGGCGGCCTGCACCTGATGATGCCCGCACCGGAAAAACGCCTGCTTGCCGGTGACCGGGTCGAACTGGACCTGCTGTTCGAAGATGGCACGAAGCGGCACATCACGGTACCGGTCAAGGCCCCCTGATAGATGTCACCAGCGCCGTCCGCCTCCTGGAAGGACTACCTCAAGTCACTGCCGCTGTACCTGCTGCCTCACCATGCGATTTCCCGGCTGACGCTGCGTGTGACGCGGCTGCGTGTACGCTGGTTCAAAAATGCCCTTATCCGCTGGTTTGCCAGGCAGTACGACGTCAACTGGGACGAATCACTGTACCGGCAGCCGGAAGACTTTGAACACTTCAATGCTTTCTTCACCCGCGAACTGGCGCCCGGCACACGCCCCGTTGAAGGCGATGCGTGTACCGTCGTCAGCCCGGCCGACGGACACATCAGCCAGCTCGGAGAGATTGACGATGACACGGTATTCCAGGCCAAGGGCCGTGGCTTCAGTGTCACGGAACTGCTGGGTGGCGACAGTGACAGCGCCGGTCTGTTCCGCAACGGCAGTTTCATGACCGTTTACCTGTCACCGCGCGACTACCATCGCGTACACATGCCACTGGAAGGCAAGCTGCGCAAAACCCTCTATGTCCCCGGCCGCCTGTTCAGTGTTGCACCGCATACCACGCGCGTCGTGCCGCGCCTGTTCGCACGTAACGAGCGTCTGGTCGCCCTTTTCGATACCTGTGCCGGCCCCATGGCCATGGTGCTGGTTGGCGCCATCAATGTGGCTGCCATTGAAACGGTGTGGGCCGGGCTGGTCACACCACCGCACCGCCGGCAGGTTGAAACCCTTGATTTCACCGATCGTG
This sequence comes from Thiohalobacter sp., assembly GCA_027010005.1. Taxonomy (GTDB): domain Bacteria; phylum Pseudomonadota; class Gammaproteobacteria; order DSM-19610; family DSM-19610; genus Thiogranum. The sequence continues at coordinate 9,866 of JALVCM010000163.1, read as the reverse complement.
ATATCACCCTGCAACGCGGCGCTGAAATGGGGCGCTTCAATATGGGCTCCACCGTCATCCTGCTGTTCGGGGAACAGGCCGTACACTGGCAGAGCATGCTTGTCGCAGAAGCCCCGTTGCGCGTGGGGGAAGCCATAGGAACGGGGCAAAACCCGCGTTAACCTTATCCGGCCCACCCCGTTAGTCGTCTATCAGGAACCCCTGGAGGACGACACCATGAACCTGATCACACGCACCATCCCGGCGCTGCTGCTGGGCCTGTCCGGCCTGGCCCTGAGCGGGGCCAGCCAGGCCGACAGCAGCTTCAGCGTAACCGTTTCCAGCGGCTATGCCGCACCCTATATCAACTATGCCTACCACGACAGCTACCGGCCCCGGACACGCTACTGCAACCCGTACCGCCGCCCCCCGGTCCATGTCGACAGCTATGTGGAAAAACATATCTACAGGGACTACAGGCACAACAGGCGCCATTACAGAGACGATAACTACGGAGGTCGCCACGGCTACCAGAAATACCGTAACCGGGACAACCACCATTCACGCAAACACGGTGACCGGAATGAACGACGCCACCACACGGGCTATGTCGTTACCGCCCGTTACTGAAGAATCGCTGATCCTGTATGCTGGACAGACATCGGAGCAGTTATCCTTGAACCCACTGGAGGCAGGCATCCCTGCGTGCAAAACCGTGTCTGTCCAGACATCGCTGAACGATTTCCTTGCCGGGGTACAGAACAGGGCCTATCACGTTGCCTATGGCGCCCTGTGGGAGCGTGAAATTTCACTCGATGTGGTACAGGAAAGCATGCTGCGTTTCGTCGAGTACTACCGGGACAAGCCGGAAAAAGAATGGCCGGCGCTGTTCCGCAGCGTCCTCAACAGCAAGATCAATGACCAGCGTCGAAAGCGCTTGCTGGGTAACACGACCCGCAAGCTGCTGTCACTCACCGGGCTGGGGTTTTCACGAGGCGACGAGGACAGCGGCATGCTGGAAAACGAACTTCCGCAAGCGGTACACGACGAGGGCTTCAGCCAGCCGGAAGCCGGTGCCACGGATGGCGAACTGAAAGGTAAAATCGAATCCGCCCTGTGCAAGCTGGCGGAACGCCAGCGACAGGTTTTCCTGCTGCGCGAACAACTGGGACTGAGCATACGTGAAACCGCCGAGACGCTGGGTATCTCGGAGAACAGTATCAAGCAACACCACTTCCGCGCCCTGCGCGCCATGCGCAAGTCACTTGCAGAGGTATGGGAACATGAACACGCATAATACACACCCGGACAGCGAACAACTCGACAGCCTGCGTGCCGGCCTGCTCGACGACACGCCGCAACTGAAAGCGGATATCGAGGCCCACCTCGCCGACTGTCTATCCTGCCGGGCGCATTACGACATGGCCGGCCATTTGCTGCCGGGCAGGCTGCCTGTCGCCACACCCACAGTGCAGCTGGACCGGATTCGCCGACAGGCGCTGGAAACCCGCTCATCCCGCCAGCACCTGTCAGCATTTGCCCTGGCTGCTGCGCTGGCGCTGGTTGCCGTGCTGCTGGTCAAACCTGACCTGCAGGATGCTTCCCGTGAGACCCGCGTCGCGCAAACTGCAACAGAAGATACTCCGGCGCTCTACGAAGACCTGGATTTCTACCTGTGGCTGGCCGACCATAAATCCGATAGCGACTCCGCTACCTGACCACGATCATGATGAAGATGAATACGCGAAAGGCCTGGCTTGCAGCCACCTTCGGCATATTACTGCTTGGCAGCACTGCCGGTGCGGATAGCCGTGTGGATCGTCTTTACCTCGCAGGAAAGGGGCATATTCCCTGGCAATCACTGAGCCCGGAGGAACAGCAAGTATTACAGGATTACCGGGGACGCTGGAATGAATACGACACTGACCGCCAACAACGCATTCGCGAAGGCGCCAGGCGATGGAAGCACCTGCCCGCAGAAAAACGCCACAAGGTAGAACAGAAACACGGTGAATACGAACAGCTTTCACCAGAGGAACGCCGCCGCCTGCGCGATGAATACCGGCGCCGGCATAGTCAGGACAGGTGATGAATGTCAGGGAAGCTCTGATTAATCCGTCATTCCGGCATACACCGGGATCGCGGTAAAGGAATTAATCAGAGGCCCTCTGGATCAGCCCGAGTGACTTCATGGCTTCATCGATCGGGATAAGAAAATTGATATTCAGCGATGTACCCTGTTTCGTGAACAGACCGGATACGGAGATCCCGATGACTTCACCATAGCGGTTGAATACCGGCCCACCGGAGTTCCCGGGGTTGATGGCCGCATCCGTCTGGTAGTATTCATTCCCGTCTTTAAGCGTTCGGTAGGCTGAAATGATGCCCCGGGTTACGGTATGACTCAGCATTTCATCCAGGGGCGTACCAATAATATAAATTGTTTCACCTTCCCGGGCCCTGTTTTGACTTAATTCAACCGGTTGCAGGCCTTCAAAAGCGTCAATTTTCAGCAAGGCGACATCACGTTTTTCGTCAACACGAATGATATTGGCCCGTACATCTTTCCCGTCTACAACGACAATGGCCTGCTTTGAATCGCCTGTCACGTGTGCATTCGTAACAATATAGCCATCATGTGTCAGTACAAAACCGCTGCCATGCCCGGACACTGACCGAACCGTAACCGAGGCCTGCTTCAGTTTATCCACTGCGTTCGTGAAACTTCCTTCCTGAATTCCATAGCTCAGCCTGAGCGAAAGCCTGGATATAAACTGTCCGCTTTTTTCCATGCTGCGCTTTTCACCCGGCTCAAGCAGCGCTGCAAAATCTTTTTTTGACAACAGGTTTTTTATGGCACCGGAAAACGCATTGTAGCGGCTGATTGATGAACCATCGGAGATCACGTCTTCATAGACACTTGAGTCAGAACCTTCCGTTTCGACCTCGTAAACAACTTTTCTTTCAAGGTTATCAAATACACTCCATTTTATTTTTATATAGGAAGCGACTTTCAGTTTATCTCCGAGACCTCTGCCGGACAGGTTCGGGCGGCACCTGTCCTGCTCCAGTTCAGTAATCACTGCGGCCACGCTCAATTCGGCTGACTCAAGCTTTTGCCCTGCGAACAGCTGCTGACTGCCGTCTGCAACCGCATAGTTATTTTTCCGGAACACCTTGTTGAACTCACTCGCATATTTCGCACTGTTCACCTGGGTCCTGCCACTGGACCAGGTAACACCCCCGTCCTTCCTTGCGCAGCTTATGCCTGAAAAATCACGTCCTACAATATTTCTGCCACCACTATCCTTTTCGAGTTCAACGAGCACTTTTTCCAGGTGGATACGCCGCGAACCGATACTGCCGGTATAAGCGACGGGGGGTTTCGTCCTGATATTTCGGGTACCAAAGGCATCTTTACCTGCCGTGGCCGCCCTGACCTTGATATCCAGCTTTGTTTTCTGTTTCTCATTGGCAGGCGCGGCATCTGAATAGTGTATTTTCCCCGATGCATCTACCCACTTGTAGACCCCTGCCCCGGCAGCCGAACAGAACACACCATTGCCAGATACAGACACAGCAATTATTATATTTTTTATCAGACGCTTACCTGTTAATTTTAAAGGCCGCATTACCTCACCTGCCTGTGTTGTCACACATTGAATACCCCTATACTGCACGCCGGGTATCGGCCGCAATCCGGATGCCATAAGGTGAATTTTTACCGGAACAGCGCTGGAAAGCGGCCAGGTTTCTCTATTAAAATCTGGACTTCTCCCTGTAGCTGGCTGACCATAAGAAAAACAGTGACCCCGGCACCTGACCACCGCCATGACTGACAGACGAAAAATATCGCTTGCCATCATCCTCGGCGCCCTGCTGCTCGGCAGCACAGCCCACGCCGCCATCAAACCGGAACGCCTCTACCTGGCGGCAAACGGGCATATTCCCTGGCAGTCATTGAGCAAGGAAGAACAGGAAGCCTTGCGGGATTACCGGGGCCACTGGAATGACCTTGATACCGATCGCCAGCAGCGCATTCGTGAAGGTGCCCGGCGCTACCGGCAATTACCCCCCGAGAAACGCCGCAAGATTGAACAGAAGCACTACGAATACGAACACCTGTCGCCGCAGGAACGGCGCCGCCTGCGCAAGGAATACCTGCGCCAGCACAAATAACTCTCCGCAGCGATTCACAGTCCGGCGACAACCCGGTACAATCGCCTGCCGTTTGACGCCCTGAAAGCCGGTAACCTCTTATGAATCCCATGCTGAACATTGCAGTAACCGCCGCGCGCAATGCCGGCGATATCATCGTCAAGCACCTGAATCACCTCGAGCGGCTGACCGTCACCAGCAAGGACCGCAACGATTACGTCTCTGAAGTGGACCGGCAGGCGGAAGACGAGATCATTGCCGTCATCCGCAAGGCATTTCCCGACCACGGCATACTGGCGGAAGAAAGCGGCCAGCACCTGGGCAAGGCTGAATATCAGTGGATCATTGACCCGCTCGACGGTACTACCAATTTCCTGCACAGCTTCCCGCAGTTCGCCGTTTCCATTGCGCTTCAACACAAGGGGAAACTCGAGCAGGCGGTTATCTACGACCCGATGCGCCAGGAACTGTTTACCGCAAGCCGTGGCGGCGGTGCCTTCCTGGACAACCGGCGTATCCGCGTCAGCAACCAGAAAGGCCTGCCGGGGGCGTTACTCGGTACCGGTTTCCCCTACAAGGACATGCAATACCTGGATGCCTACCTCGGCATGTTCCGCGCCATGATCACCGATGTCGCCGGTATTCGCCGGCCCGGTTCAGCCGCGCTGGACCTCGCTTACGTCGCCGCCGGACGCTTCGACGGTTTCTGGGAAATCGGGCTGAATCCCTGGGACATTGCTGCGGGGATTCTGCTGGTGCGCGAAGCCGGCGGTCTGGTCGGTGACCTTGCCGGTGGTCATTCACACCTGGAAAGCGGTAATATTGTTGCCGCTGCACCGAAACTGTTCCCGGCCATGCTGCGGGAAATCCGACCTCACCTCACCGATGCGCTGAAAAGCTGAACCGGTCACAAAACCACGCCTGATACGCCCTTCGGGCAACTCAAGAACCACGCTTTTTCGCCGCTACATTTTTCAGCAGCGACACTGTTGTCCGGCTGCACATAAACACAAAAAACTGTACAACAGGATACCTTCCAGATTTCCGAATGAAGAAAATTAGCGATAAAGCATTAAAGCTGATCGGGCGGAAACTGTTGAGCAGCATGGAAGCATCATCGGATCAGGATAGCTCGACTTCCACCATCGAAAGCACCCTGGCGGCGCGTAAACGTGCCCTGAGTCTTGGATTGAGAAAGAAACAGGAGCCGGAAAAAGCACGTGTTCTTCTCTTTCGGGGGAACTTCGCGGACGATTGACTGCGCGTACCCGGCTTTACCGTTCATCCGGATGTGTGATATACACAGAGTTTATACATAAGTTGTTTCGGAATGAGCGTATGAAGCGAGCTGTACTGACTCTTTTGATTCCCCCGTTTGCCGCCTGCCGGTTTGGTTGCGCCGGCTGTTGTGCCGCCCCTATCGGTGTTTTCTGGCTGGCCAGTATTACCAGTATCATCTACGGTTTGCTGGGTGGACCTACCAACCTGATGGGCCCCAGTATAAACACCATACTGCTGGGGGCAGGGATGTGGGGAATAGCCTCGGTCTGGGCGGCCATTACGATACGCGGCGCCGATGATGACAAATGCGAACGTCGCAGCAGTACCGTGTGCAGCAAGATCATGCCGGGCAACGACGAAAGCGACCCCTTCGACGAAGTCCGCAAGGCCCGCTAGTCGCGGGCAGAGCCTTCAGGGCCGGTTGTCGGCCCCTTCTGCACCTTCCTTCGGTACCGGCATCAGGTCGGCCTTGCTGATACCCAGCGCCAGTGCTGTCGAGCCGGCCACAAAAATCGATGAATAGGTACCGATAAATACACCTACAATCAGCGCCAGCGCAAAGGCGTGGATGATCTCTCCGCCCAGGAAGAACAGGGCGACCAGCACCAGCAGGGTGGTTATCGAGGTCATCAAGGTACGTGAGAGCGTCTGATTGATCGATGCATTCATAATGCTGACCGGTGTTCCCTTGCGCATACGACGGAAGTTTTCACGTATCCGGTCGAACACCACGATGGTGTCATTCAACGAGTAACCGATCACCGCCAGCAGTGCCGCCAGCACCGTCAGGTCAAATTCCACCTGTACCAGCGAGAACACACCCAGCGTAATAATTACATCGTGCACCAGTGCGCCGACCGCGCCGAGGGAGAAGCGGTATTCAAAGCGCAGGGTGACGTAGATAAGGATGCCGATCAGCGCGTAGAGCATGGCGAGACCACCCTGCTCGGTCAGTTCTTCACCAACCTGCGGCCCCACGAATTCAACGCGACGTTTCTCCACGGCGGCATCGGCAGCCTGCAGGGCTGACAACACTTCGTCGCTCAGCTCTGCACGGTCACGGTTTTCCTGTGGCGCAATACGGATCAGTACATCCCGCGAACTCCCAAAGTGCTGCAGCTGCGCATCCGGGTAACCCGCATCGGCAAGTACCTGGCGCAGCTCGCCAAGGTCCGCCGTTTCCGGGTAGGCCACCTCGATGATTGTACCGCCGGTAAAATCGATGCCAAAATTCAGCCCACGCACGAACAGCGAGGCCAACGCAATCACAATCAGAAGTGTCGAGAAGACCATGGCAACCTTTCGCTTGCCCATGAAGTCAATCTCTGTCGCTTTACCGAGAATTCGCATGACTGTATTCCTTTGAAATCAGATTGGCAGCCGTTTCAGACGACGGCCCCCGTAGGCAAGGTTAATGACTGCGCGTGTCCCCATGATGGCGGTAAACATGGAGGTCAGGATACCGATGGACAGTGTCACCGCGAACCCCTTGACCGGACCGCTGCCAAAACTGAACAGCACAACCGCTGCGATCAGGGTGGTCACGTTGGCATCTGCAATCGTGGAAAATGCCTTTGCATAACCGGCATGAATACTGGCCTGCGGTGTATTGCCGTTACGCAGTTCCTCGCGGATACGTTCAAAAATAAGCACGTTGGCGTCAACTGCCATACCCACCGTCAACACAATACCGGCAATACCCGGCATGGTCAGCGTGGCCTGCAACATGGAAAGAATTGCCACAATCAGCACCAGGTTCATCGCCAGCGCCAGGTCGGCCACCAGGCCGAATACCTTGTAGTACAGCGCCATGAACACCAGCACCAGGACAAAACCGATCACTACCGACTGGAAGCCCTGCCTGATGTTGTCTGCACCCAGGCTTGGGCCGATGGTGCGTTCCTCGATAATACGGATCGGTGCAGCCAGCGCGCCGGAACGCAGTAACAGCGCCAGCTCATGGGCTTCCTGCGGGCTGTCCAGCCCGGTGGTCTGGAAGCGTTTACTGAACACGTCACGAATGGTGGCGATACTGATGATTTCCTCGACCTTGCGGTTGACCACCACCGGTTTGCCATCGACCATGCGCGTGGTGGACTTGTTCTCGATGAACACCACCGCCATCGGTTTGCCGACATTGGCCCTGGTGAACTCCAGCATCTTGCGCGCACCCTTGCCATCCAGCGTCACCGTGACCTGCGGCTGACCGCCCTGGCTGTCGAAGCCGGAGCGTGCATTGATAATCTGGTCGCCCGTTACGATGATGCGGTTCTTCAGCAAGTGATACTGGCCGTTGCGGTCCTTGTACAGTTTCGAACCGGCCGGCACCTTGCCGTTTACCGCATCTTCCACGTCGTGCTCGGTATCAACCGCCCGGTATTCCAGGGTCGCCGTGGCACCGATAATGCGTTTTGCCGCCACCGTATCCTGAACACCTGGCAACTGGACAACCACACGCCGGTCGCCCTGTTGCTGGATAACCGGTTCGGCAACACCCAGCTCATTAACGCGGTTACGCAGGGTGGTAATATTCTGCTGCAGGGCCAGCTTGCGGATTTCCCGGGCCTCTTTCTCACTGACCCTGACCTCGAGTGCAAAGGCCTTGCCTTCATCGGCATTGGCCAGTTCGAGATCACGGAATTCACTGTGGATCAGCTCGCTGCCTTTTTCCCGGTCTTCCGCGGAACGGAATTTGACCAGCAGCTTTTCACCCTGCGGACGAATACTGAGGTAACGTATTTTATTCTTGCGCAGCAGTGTGCGCAGATCGGAGCTGTAACGCTCCAGGGCTTTCTGCAGTGCAGCATCCATGTCCACCTCCATCAGGAAGTGCACACCACCGCGCAAGTCCAGGCCGAGGTACATGGGCTGCGCATTGATCGCCTGCAGCCAGGCCGGTGTCGATGGCGCAAGGTTCAGCGCCACGGCGTAATCTGTTCCCAGTGCGTCCTTGATCTGGTCAGCTGCCGCCAGCTGGTCTTCGGTATTGTTGAAGCGGACCAGCAGACGCCGTTTGTCGACCTCGATCGACTTCACCGGGATTTTCTTCTCCGACAAACGGGCTTCAATCTGTCCCCTGACCGTGTCGCCAAGTTCCCCGCGCATGGCGGAGACCTGTACCGCGGGATCGGACTCGTACAGGTTTGGCAAGGCATACAGAATGCCAAAGACCATCACGACGACAATCAGCAGATATTTCCAGGCCGGGTATTGATTCATGACAGGAACAGACCTTGTTTTATGGTTTTATGATTGGTATCAGGAAGCCTTGGCTGTGCCCTTGGGCATCAGGCTGGCGACGGCCTGGCGTTGTACCTTGACCTCGACATTATCGGCAATCTTCAGGGTGACGAAATTCTCGTCCACCTGGGTGATGCGCCCCAGCAACCCCCCGTTGGTGACCACTTCGTCACCCTTTGAAAGCGCCTCGACCATGGCCTTGTGCTCTTTGGCACGCTTGGTCTGGGGGCGAATCAGCAGGAAATAGAACACCACGAAAATCAGCAGCAGGGGCAGAAACTGCATAATCGGGTCGGGCTGCTGGGCCGGGGCAGCAGCAGCCAGTGCGTCACTGATGAAGAAGCTCATAGGTGTATTCCTGTGTTCAGTTGGATAATGGGTGGTAAATTCAAGCGCGCTATTATGGCACAGGCGGCGCGGATTGGCCCCTTTTCGCGTAAAAATCCGCGACAAATACCTCCAGGTGCCCTGCCTCGATCGCCCCGCGCAGCCCCGCCATCAGGCGCTGATAGTAGCGCAGGTTATGCACGGTGTTGAGGTGGGAGCCCAGAATCTCGTTACACTTGTCCAGGTGGTAAAGATAGGCGCAGCTGTAGTGCCGGCAGGTGTAACAGTCACATTCCGGGTCCAGCGGGCCGGTATCTTCACGAAATTTTGCATTGCGCAGCCGCAACGTCCCCTGTGAGGTGAACAGGTGGCCGTTGCGCGCATTGCGTGTCGGCATCACACAATCGAACATATCGATCCCGCGCCGCACGGACTCGACAATGTCTTCCGGTGTGCCGACACCCATCAGGTAACGGGGTGCCCCGGCGGGCAGGGCCGGGTCCAGTGTATCGAGTACCCGGATGCGTTCCGCGTGCGGTTCACCCACCGACAGCCCGCCGATGGCGTAGCCGTCAAAGCCGATCTCCGTCAGTCCCTGCAGTGATTCCAGGCGCAGCTCCGGGTACATGCCACCCTGCACAATGCCGAATAACGCGGCGGGCGAGTCGCCGTGTGCCTCGCGACTGCGTTGTGCCCAGCGCAACGACAACTGCATGGAATCCCGTGCCTGCACGGTGCTGGCAGGATACGGCGTGCATTCATCAAAAATCATCACAATATCGGCGCCCAGTGCACGCTGCACGGCCATGGACTGTTCCGGTCCAAGAAACACCTTGTCACCATTGACCGGCGAGCGGAACTCAACGCCCTGCTCGGTGATC
>JALVCM010000162.1 GCA_027010005.1 Thiohalobacter sp. | reverse complement strand
TATCACGCCCACCCGTTCGATCCGGGCCGCCAGGAACAGTTGTACAAGCAAGAACGCACCCGTGCACTGCGTCGACTGGCGGTGGCCGGGCTGGGCATGATGCAGGTCATGATGCTGGCCGTCGCGTTGTACGCCGGTGAGGGCGAAGGTATGGACATCGGCCTGCGCAACTTCCTGCGCTGGGTCAGCCTGCTGTTGACCGTGCCGGTGGTCCTGTATTCCGCACGGCCGTTTTTTGCCAGTGCCTGGCGCGACCTGAAACGGCGCCGGCCGGGGATGGATGTGCCGGTGACGCTGGCCATCAGTGCCGCCTTTCTCGCCAGTGCCTGGGCAACTGTGACGGGGCAGGGCGAAATCTATTTTGATTCAGTCACCATGTTCACGTTTTTCCTGCTGGCCGGCCGTTTCCTGGAGATGGGTGCCCGCCATCGTGCCGGCCAGGCGGCGGAGGAACTGGTCAAGCTGTTACCGGCAACGGCCGCGCGACTGGGTGAGGCGGGTGAGGAGCGGGTCCCGGTAGCAGACCTGTCTGTCGGTGACCGTGTGCTGGTGCGCCCGGGCGAGAGTGTGCCGGCCGATGGCCGGGTCGTCGAAGGACAGAGTTCAGTCGATGAGTCATTGCTGACGGGTGAAAGCCGACCGTGCCGGCGCCAGCCGGGTGACCTGCTGGTGGGAGGCACGGTGAACATCGAAAGTCCGCTGGTGATGGAAATCGAGAAGGTCGGTGAGGAGACAGTGCTGTCCGCCATCGTTCGCCTGCTCGACCGCGCGCAGACAGAGAAACCCTCGGTGGCCCGGGTCGCCGACCGCATTGCCGGCTGGTTCGTGGCCGCGCTGCTGGTGCTGGCTACCGCAGTGGCGCTGTGGTGGTGGCAGCATGATCCGGTACACGCCTTCGCGATTACACTTTCCGTGCTGGTGGTGACCTGCCCCTGTGCCCTGTCGCTGGCGACACCGGCGGCGGTCACTGCGGCAACCGGCGCCCTGACCCGGCTGGGTGTGCTGACCACGCGCGGTCATGCGCTGGAAACCCTGGCACACGCCAGCCACATGATTTTTGACAAGACCGGCACGCTGACCGAAGGCAGACTTTCCCTGGCCAGAGTCGAGTTGTTGTCCGCTCTTGATCGTGAACACTGCCTGCAACTGGCGGCTTCACTGGAGCAGGCATCCGAGCACCCGATCGCTCATGCGCTGCGTCGCGAAGTAGAAACTGTGACTGTGACGAAGGATCTTCAGGCAACGCCAGGCAGCGGTATCGAAGGCGTCATTGAAGGCCGTCGCTACCGTATTGGAACTGCGGCATTTGTCAGTGGGCTGTTACCGGATACTCCCGGACAGTCATTGCCCGGCGGGGTGGTGCTGGGTGGCGAGGATGGTTTGCTGGCCCATTTCCAGTTCAGTGACCCGCTACGTGAGCAGGCGGGCGAGGCACTGGAGCGGTTGCGCAGGCTGGGACTGGAAATCGAGTTGCTGAGCGGTGACGAGGAACAGGCCGTACAGCAGATTGCCGGGCAGCTGAATATTTCCCGTGCCCAGGCGCGCTGCCGGCCGGAAGACAAGCTGGCGCGGATACGCACGCTGCAGGAACAGGGTGCCGTCGTGGCCATGGTCGGTGACGGTGTCAATGATGCACCGGTGCTGGCGGCCGCCCAGGTGTCGATTGCCATGGGGGGCGGAACCCAGCTGGCGCATGCCAGTGCCGACATGGTGCTGTTGTCGGAGCAGCTGCCGCACCTGGTGGATGCGGTGCGCACCAGCCGACGTACCCTGTCGATTATTCGTCAGAACCTCGGCTGGGCACTGGTTTATAATGTCGTCGCGGTGCCGTTGGCGGCGAGCGGCCAGGTTGCCCCCTGGATGGCGGCGATCGGCATGTCGGCCAGCTCGCTGGTGGTGGTACTCAATGCGCTGCGGTTGCGGCAAGGATGAGGTGTTTAATGTGAATATCCTGTTTTTACTGATCCCCATCAGCCTGGTTATTATGGGTATCGCCATCTGGGTGTTCCTGTGGGCCATTCGTTCCGGACAGTTTGAGGATCTGGAGGGGCCTGCACACAGGATACTGATGGACGACGATGACCCGCGTATTCCGCACAAGCCGCAATTGAAGGACGACGATGACTAAGATAAGATGGCGCTAATATTCGACGGTGGCCAACCGAGTGCCGCCGAAGCAGAGGACAAGTGATATGTTTACGTTTCAGGGTTTTCCGATGGCTATAGTGATTGCATTGGTGGCTATCGCTTACCTGAGTTTTCTGTCTGTGGTGTTTTTTGCCTGACAGGACAGGAAAAAAGGTAAAAAAACGGCCCCTATGGGGCCGTTTTTGCTTTCTGTTGCTGTAGTTTCAGACCATCAGGCTTTTCAGTTTCCTGATGGCATTTTTCTCCAGCTGGCGGATGCGTTCGGCGGATACACCATAGCGGTTAGCCAGTTCCTGCAGGGTCGCCTTGTCCTCACTCAACCAGCGTTGCTCAAGGATGGTTCGTGCGCGTTCATCGAGCTGTGCGAGTGCGTTGGCAAGCTGCCGGTTGCTCTGCTGCTCCCAGTCGACCGCTTCCAGGGTGCTGGCCGGGTCCTGATCGACAGGCGCCGTCAGGTAGGCGGCCGGTGTCCAGTTACCCTCTTCGTCATCTCCGCTATCAACCGGGTCGAAGGCAATATCCTGGCCGCTCAGGCGCGACTCCATTTCCAGCACGGTATCGGGGCTGACGCCCAGATCTTCGGCCACCGACTCGACTTCTTCCCGGTTCAGCCAGCCCAGCCGCTTCTTGGCGCTGCGCAGGTTGAAAAACAGTTTGCGCTGCGCCTTGGTGGTGGCAACTTTCACGATACGCCAGTTGCGCAGCACATACTCGTGAATTTCGGCACGTATCCAGTGCACCGCAAAGGAAACCAGCCGAACACCCACGTCAGGATCAAAGCGACGTACCGCCTTCATCAGGCCAATACCGCCTTCCTGTATCAGGTCGGCGAGTGGCAGGCCATAGCCCTGGTAGCCACGGGCAATTTTGACCACGAAACGCAGGTGGGACAAAACCATTTCACGGGCAGCTTCCAGGTCGCCGTGATCGCGCAGGCGAATGGCCAGCTCGCGCTCGCGTTCGGCCGTGAGCATCGGGATGCGGTTAACGGCTGCCAGATAGCTGTCAAGCTGCTCACCGGGAACCGGTAGAGCGATTGCGGACGTTGTAACCAGTGCGTTGCTCATCTGAATGGCCTCCATGATTTCTGCCGGGGTTAATTTTAGCACTCGCCGAGTAGGAGTGCTAATAGTAACGAAAGTTCCGGCTTACCATCATGTTAGGCAAATTTTTTGGTGTCAGGCGCAGACCTGGTTGCGTCCCTGTGCCTTGGCGGCATACAGGGCCCGGTCGGCGTTGCCGATCAGCTGGGTCAGCGTCATGCCGGGATTTTCCGTATTGGTGTCGAGTCCGATGCTGACGGTGACGGGAACATCAGCCGGGCGCAGTGATTCAATCCGGAGTCGTAACTGTTCCGCGCAGATATGCGCGTCCCGGGCAGGGCAGCGGGGTACCAGCAGGGCGAACTCCTCGCCACCGAAGCGTACCGGCAGGGCGTTCTCCGGCAGCAGGTCAAGGAGTAGCTGTCCGATGGCTTCAAGTACTCGGTCACCGGTAATATGCCCGAACTTGTCGTTAATTTTCTTGAAATGGTCGATATCAAGCAAAACTGCGGCAACCGGGTGATTCTGCCGGTTGGCGATAAACTGTTCGCCATGATCGAGCAGGTAGCGCCGGTTGTATACCCGGGTGAGGCTGTCTGTGATGGCCAGATTGTGCATTTCGTCCGTCTGCCGTTTCAGGGCAGCGAACTGCTGGCGGATGGTCAGCAGGGAGCGGATGCGCGCCAGCAGTACTTCTTCCACGATGGGCTTGGAGACAAAGTCATTGGCGCCTGCGTGAAAGACTTCAA
>JALVCM010000161.1 GCA_027010005.1 Thiohalobacter sp. | reverse complement strand
GGGCGAACACAAAATCAGCCGTGGCTTTCTGCCCACCCCGACCTGGTCGGCCCACTGGATTGCCAATGATAAATTCCGCGGCTTGATCGCGAACTTTCTCGAACACGAAACCGGGGCCATGCAGGAATACATCGAGGAACTGGGCCAGCACTCGCCGTTCCGGGAGGTGGTTGCGGTATGACACAGCAAGGGCCTTTCTGGATCACAGCGGATCGCAACGAGACGGACTTCCCTGACGCCAGCCTGGCGCTGAGTGAACCGGATGGCCTGCTGGCGGCGGGCGGAAATCTTTCCCCGGAACGCCTGCTGAATGCTTACCGTCACGGTATTTTCCCCTGGTACAACGATGGCCAGCCTATTTTGTGGTGGTCACCCGACCCGCGTTCGGTACTGGACCCCCGTCAACCCAGGATTTCACGCAGTCTGCGCAAGCTGTTGCGGCAGGAACGCTTTGAAGTCAGCTATGACCGCTGTTTCGAGGCGGTTATCAGCGCCTGCGCCGCCCCGCGCAAAACAGAAACCGGCACCTGGATTACCGACGCGATACGATCAGCCTATACCTGCCTGCACCAGCTTGGCTATGCCCATTCCATCGAATGCTGGCAGGAGGGAGAACTGGCCGGTGGGCTGTATGGCGTGTCGATCGGACGGGTGTTTTTCGGTGAATCCATGTTCAGCCACACAAGCAATGCTTCGAAAGTCGCCTTCATACACCTGGTCCGGCAACTGGCGGACTGGCAGTTTGAACTGGTCGACTGCCAGGTGTATACCTCGCACCTGGCAAGCCTGGGTGCCTTCAGCATTCCCCGCCAGCAGTTCCTGGCGCAAATCAAAACCCTGTGCAATCTCGAACCGGCCGTCGATGCCTGGCAGACAGGCGGCAAACTGACAGGAGGGCCAGGAGGCCAAGTCTGATGAAGCGTGATAACGGCGCAGACACATCACAGCGGACGCTACGCTTCTATGCGACTGCACCGCATACCTGCAACTACCTGGAAAACCGCAGCTCCATTTCTGTGTTTGCCGATCCCGACGCCACACTGTCGACCGACATCTACCACAAGCTGGCGCCACTGGGTTTTCGGCGCAGTGGCAGCGGCCTGTATATGCCGGCCTGCACACACTGTGACCAGTGTATCCCGGCACGTGTCGTGGTCAGCACATTCCGCCGCAGTCGCAACCAGCAGCGTGTCTGGCAGCGCAACCGTGATATTACCTGCACCCCCCTGGACGCCGATTTCCGGCAGGAGCATTTTGAGCTGTACAGCCGCTACCTGGCGCAGCGACACAGCGGGGGCGGCATGGAAAATCCGACACCGGAAGACTATCTCGGGTTTCTGGGCAGTAACTGGAGCGACACCCTGTTTCTGGAGTTTCGGGTGGATGGCGCGCTGCTGGGCATCGCGGTCACCGACTGCCTGCCGGATGCCCTGTCTTCGGTCTATACCTTCTTTGACCCGGTGTTTGCGGCGCGTAGTCCCGGCACGCTGGCCATCCTGACACAGATCGAAATGGCCCGGCAGCTGGAGCTGGACTGGCTTTACCTGGGCTACTGGGTACCGGATTGCCGGAAAATGGCCTACAAAAACCGTTTCAGGCCACTGCAGGTGTTCCGTAACGGACAGTGGGAAGATTTCAATCCGGAAGCCAGCTATTCGGCAGCGCCGGAACCCCCAGATCTGCCGTCCCCGCTATCTCCAATGGGATAAATACCCCCGACGAGTGGAATTCGGTTATACTTCGCGGCTGATTCAGACAGCGTACAAGTGAGGAAAGGTGGCAAAAGAAGATCACATCGAAATGGAAGGTACGGTCATCGAGACCCTGCCGAACACCATGTTCCGGGTCGAACTCGAAAACGGGCACGTCGTGACGGCACATATCTCGGGCAAAATGCGCAAGCACTACATCCGCATCCTGACCGGCGACAAGGTAACGGTTCAACTGACACCTTACGATCTGACCAAGGGCCGTATCACCTACCGGGCACGCTGAAAACGGGCCGGCATCCAGCAAACCCGACCGGCTGTTACACCGCCTCTTCTTCTTCCCTGATTTCGTGAATCAGTTTGCCGTCTTCCGCACGGATGACCAGTTGTCCACCGTTTGCCAGGCGGCCGAACAGTAATTCTTCCGCCAGCGGTTTCTTGACGTGTTCCTGGATGATGCGCGCCATCGGGCGTGCCCCCATCTTCGGGTCGAAACCGTGCTCGGCCAGCCATTCCCGCGCTGAATCCTCGAACTCGATGGTGACACCCTTGTCCTGCAGCTGGGCTTCCAGCTCGTAGATAAACTTGTCCACTACCCGGGTAATCACCGTCGGATCGAGTGAACGGAACTGGATAATAGCGTCCAGGCGATTGCGGAATTCCGGGCTGAACAGCTTTTTGATCGCTTCCATACCATCGGTGGAATGATCCTGGTGTGTGAAGCCAATGGACGGACGGCTCATCTCGGACGCGCCGGCATTGGTCGTCATCACGATGACCACGTTACGGAAGTCCGCCTTGCGGCCATTGTTGTCAGTCAGGGTACCGTGGTCCATGACCTGCAGTAACAGGTTAAATACATCCGGGTGTGCCTTCTCGACCTCGTCGAGCAATACCACGGAGTGCGGATGCTTGTTGATCGCTTCGGTCAGCAGGCCGCCCTGATCGAATCCGACATAACCCGGGGGCGCACCGATGAGGCGCGATACCGTGTGGCGTTCCATATACTCGGACATATCAAAGCGAATCAGCTCGATGCCCATGATCATGGCCAGCTGGCGGGTTACCTCGGTCTTGCCGACACCGGTCGGGCCGGCGAACAGGAAGGAACCGATCGGCTTGTCTTCATTACCCAGCCCGGAACGCGACATCTTGATGGCACTGGCCATGGTTTCGATGGCTTCGTCCTGCCCATACACGACCATCTTGAGATCACGTTCGAGCGTGCGCAGTGAATCCTTGTCCGAGGCCGAAACCGTTTTCGGCGGAATGCGGGCAATCTTGGAAACGATGGCCTCAATATCATTAACGCCAATGGTCTTCTTGCGGCGCGACGGTGGCAACAGTCGCTGGCTGGCACCCGCTTCATCGATGACGTCGATGGCCTTGTCCGGCAGGAAGCGGTCGTTGATATAGCGAGAAGACAGTTCCACCGCGGTGCGTAACGCTTTCAGCGAGTACTTGACCTCGTGATGTTCTTCAAAGCGCGACTTCAGGCCCTTGAGGATACTGATGGCTTCGTCAATCGTCGGTTCCGGCACATCGATTTTCTGGAAACGGCGCGCCAGCGCGCGGTCTTTCTCGAAGATGCCCCGGTACTCCTGGTAGGTGGTCGAGCCGATACACTTGAGCTCGCCGGATGCCAGCATGGGCTTGATCAGGTTGGAGGCGTCCATTACGCCACCCGATGCCGCACCGGCACCAATGATGGTATGGATCTCGTCGATAAACAGAATGGAACCGGCTTCCTTGCGCAGCTGGCTGAGCACACTCTTCAGGCGTTTTTCAAAATCACCACGGTACTTGGTACCGGCGACCAGCGCGCCAAGGTCCAGTGAATAAATGGTGGCATTGAGCAGCACGTCCGGCACATCGCCATCGACAATCAGCTTGGCCAGCCCCTCGGCAAGCGCGGTTTTACCCACACCCGCCTCACCGACATACAACGGGTTGTTCTTGCGACGGCGGCACAGGATCTGGATGGTACGTTCCACCTCGTGGCGCCGGCCGATCAGCGGATCGATCTTGCCCTTCATTGCCATCTCGTTGAGGTTGGTGGCAAAGTTTTCCAGGGGCTTTTTCTGCGGCGCTTCGGTGTTGCCAGCGGCCTCGTTTTCAGTGCTCGATTCTTCCTCGGGCGCGTCACCGGAGACTTTCGAAATACCGTGCGAAATGTAATTCACGACATCCAGTCGCGTGACATCCTGCTTGTTGAGGAAATAGGCGGCCTG
>JALVCM010000160.1 GCA_027010005.1 Thiohalobacter sp. | reverse complement strand
GGACAGCTTGCCGACGTGCATCTCAATATCGAACACAGTGTTCCGTCCTGCGTCAGTCGGGCCAACTTCCGGGGCCTGCTGTACGGGAAGGGACGTGGTGTATTCGATGGTTGTATTCATGTCGGTGAAGTTGCGATGCAGACCGATGCACAGTTAAGGAATGATAACCTGATGCTTTCTGCGGATGCCGAGGTCGATACCCGACCCCGGCTGGAAATCGATGCGGATGAAGTGGCATGCAGTCATGGCACCAGTGTCGGCCAGCTGGACCCGCAACATGTATTTTACCTGCGTTCGCGCGGGCTGGATGAGCCGTCCGCGCGCAGTTTGCTGGCATGGGGCTTCGCATCCGGTGTTATTCAGGCCCTCGGTAACGAGAGGCTTCGAACAAAGGTGGGCAGACTGTTACGCGACAGACTGGATCTTTCGGGACGCCCGTGAGGATGTGTCTGACATGACGAGCCTTGATGATATCGTGGAAAACTTCAGCGTGCTCGGTGACTGGGAGCAGCGCTACCTGTACCTGACAGAGCTGGGTAAAAAACTGCCAGCCATGCCGGATGATCTCAGGGTCGATGATAATCGCGTCAAGCCCTGTATGAGCAAGGTCTGGATTACCGCCTATCGCGATGAAGACGATCCCCGGCGCATACGTTTTCACGGTGATTGCGATACCGGTACCATCAAGGGTGTGCTGGCCGTTCTCATTGAACTTGCTTCCGGGCAGCGGGCAGCGGAGATCGAGAAACTGGATGTTGATGAGGTGTTCGAGCGTTTACACCTCTATGAACACCTGTCACCGAACCGGCACGTAGGTGTCTACGCGATTGTTGAATTGATGAAGGAGCAGGTGCGTGCCCTGGAACAGGAAGCAGCGTAACAGCTCAGTGCAGGCCTTCCAGGATGGCCTTCTGGTACTGGCGCGTCAGTTCATGCTGTTCACCGAGCAGGGCAAAAATCACCAGCATGGCCTTGCGCGGCAGGGCGTCATTACAGGACGGGTCCTGCCGGTAGGCGCGCAGCAGTAATTCCAGTGCTCTGACAAAGTCATCGTTGACCATCGCCAGTGCGGCACGGCTCAACAGGGCATCGGTATGTGCCGGGCTTTCCGCAATTTGTGCATCCAGTACCTCAGGCGGCTCGGCCTTTTCCGCCAGCGCGAGCATTCTGGCATGGGTATGCAGCGTGCCGATATTTTCCTGGGCGCGGACACTGTCGGGCAGGACCTTGACATAGGCATCGATGTCGGCGTAACGCTTTTCCCGTAACAGTAACTTGATCGCGGTGGCGTGAATACGCGGGTTGTCCGGCGAACGGATGCCGGCTTCCACCAGTTTCAGCAGTGCAGCATCGGTCTTCCCTTCCTGGTACAGGTGGATGGCTGCGGCAATATCCGTGTCCGGGGCCGGCGGGACGTATTTGTCGATGACCTGGCGCAGGGCCGCTTCAGACTGTGCGCTGTAGACCGATTCCACCACCTCGCCGTCGCGGTACAGCTTCAGGGTGGGCACGCTGTTGATGCCATTGTCGCGTGCCAGCGGTTTTTGTGTCTCGGTATTGATGTTCACCAGCAGAAACCGTCCGGCATAGTCCTGGCTGAGTGTTTCCAGGGTCTGCCACAGGCGCAGACAGGGACCGGCACCGGGCTTCCAGTAGTTGGCGATCACCAGGCCCTTGTGTGAATTTTCCAGCACCAGCTGCGGGAAGTTCTCGCGTGTGCCGTCGAAGACGTGTTTGAGTTCTGTCATGGTGTTCTGTCCGTTTTTCAGGAAGAGCAGCTGACCGAGATGCCCTGTGCCCAGTCCGGCGGTTCAGCGGCATAGTGGTCAAATTCAGGGTTGTCGTCGAACGGGGCTTTCAGCAGTGTTATAAGGCGCCCGATCTCACTGTTGTCATGCTCGTCGCGTGCCTTGCGGATGGCATTCTCGGCCAGGTAGTTGCGCAGGACATATTTCGGGTTGACCTGTTTCAT
>JALVCM010000159.1 GCA_027010005.1 Thiohalobacter sp. | reverse complement strand
GCTGGCTGCGTTCACCGGGCACACCACTTTCATGTTCCAGGCGGGCGCGGTAGTGTGACAGCCAGGCGTCGATGGCGTCACGATCGGCGAACAGGTCACGCAGTGTATCGATTCCGTCCGGTTCCGACAAACGCCGGAATACCCGCGTGTAATCGGCACGACTGGCCGCCATGATACCGAGCAGGGATTCACACAGTGCCTTGTCCACGGCGTGTGAGGTTTCCAGCCCCAGTTTCTCGCGCATCCGTTGCGCATAGGCCCCGGTGTACAGGTCCTTGTAACGGTCGAGTGCATCACGCGCCATGTCGGCTGCAGCGTCCGGTTGCGGATCGATCAGTGGTAACAATGCCTGCGCCAGGCAACTGAGGTTGAACAGGCCGATGTGTGGCTGCTGGTCAAAAGCATAGCGTCCGGTGTGGTCCGAGTGGTTACAGATAAAGCCCGGGTCATACGCGTCGAGAAAACCGAACGGGCCGTAGTCCAGCGTGAGCCCGAGGATGGACATGTTGTCACTGTTCATCACCCCGTGCGCAAAACCGACGGCCTGCCAGTGTGCGATGAGGCTGGCGGTCGACGCAATCACCGTGTCGAGCAGGGACAGGTAAGGGTTGTCTGTTTCGACCAGGTCGGGGAAATACTGTGCCAGTGTATAGTCAGCCAGCGCCCGCAGGTCATCGTAGCGTTCTTCGTAATACAGGTACTCAAAACTGCCAAAACGGATATGGCCCGACGCCATGCGCACCAGCACGGCGCCGGTTTCGATCTGTTCGCGATAGACCTCTTCGTCACTGCCGACCAGGCACAGGGCCCGGGTAGTTGGTATGCCCAGCCCGTGCATGGCTTCGCTGCACAGGTATTCGCGGATCGTTGAACGCAGCACAGCGCGTCCGTCGCCGCCACGTGAATACAGCGTGGTGCCACCCCCTTTCAATTGCAGGTCCCAGCTTTCCCCGTTGTCATTGCGTACCTGGCCGAGTAGCAGTGCGCGTCCGTCTCCCAGGCGCGGAACATACTGTCCGAACTGGTGGCCGGCGTAACACATCGCCAGCGGGCGGCAACCAGGCAGCAGTTTCCGGCCGGACACGAAATCGAGGAACTCCGGTGTCTCTGCCTGCCCCGGAGCCAGGTCAATCAGTGCCGCAGCATCCTCGTTGAAGTGAATCAGCCTGGGGTCATCCAGGGGTTGGGGCGGGTGTTCGGCATAACAGATCTCCGGCAGGCACGCGGAATAGTGGTTGTCGAACTGGAGTTGCCGGAGTGTTTTCATGGAAAGGGTGAAAGGTGTCTGACGTCTTCGATGCATCGATCTTATAGCAAGCAGCCCGTCGGCTTCACATACATTCACTAATGGATTGCTGGCTGTTCGGGTGGCGGACAGATTAATGAAAACCGGAATTCCACTGCGGTAATCAAATGTTCCGGTATGTTTGGTGTAGTATGGCAAAAGGTCTCGTTCGGCCATCAACGCATAACAGGTGATCCTTGAGCGCTCCGCAACAATACCAGCTGGTCGAAACCCGGCTACAGGAAAAACTCCCCAACGGTACGACACGTTGTCACCTGTGTCTGTGGCGCTGCAAGATCGGCCACGGCCAGCGGGGCTTCTGCCAGGCGCACGTGAACCGGGATGGCACCCTGTATAACCTGTCCTACGGTATTCTTTCGTCTATCGATATCGACCCCATTGAGGACAAGCCGGTCAAACACTACCGGCCGGGTACCCGGGTGATGTCCGTGGGCAGTTACGGGTGCAGTTTCCGCTGTGGCGGGTGTCACAACCTGGATATTTCCTGGGGTGTGAAGGCGCTGGACGAGCTGGCGCGCGGCGAGTCGCGCGAGGCCTGGGTGCCACCGCAGTCACTGGTCGATACGGCGCTGCGTGCCGGTGTGCAGGGTATTGCTTTTACCTACTCCGAGCCGGCCGTGTGGCTGGAGTATATTATTGATGTTGCAAAGCT
>JALVCM010000158.1 GCA_027010005.1 Thiohalobacter sp. | reverse complement strand
CTGATCAACCGTCGAAGACACCTGGCGCAGATTTGTCACCATCAGCTCTGTGCCTTTGCGCGCATCGACAGAAACGGCGGCGGCCTTGATAGCGACCTGCTTTTCACTTGCGAGGCTGTTTGCCAGGGTTGCAAGCGTCGACTGCAGTGCCGTCAGGCTTTCGCCAAAGTGATGGAAATTTTGGTACAGGCCATCCGCCATTTGCAGCCTGGTTGCCAGATGCTCCTGATCGGCCAGGGACGAATCCAGCTGTTGCTGCATACTTTCCAGCTGCGCGTCTTTTTCTGCCAGCTGGTTCTGCAAGCGTGCGATCTCGTTTTCGGCTTCAGCCAACTGTGCGCGAGTACGCCCAAAAATAGCCATTTTTTTACCTCTCAGATTCTGATTCTGTTCCCGTTCCGGTCACGGTAACGGCAACCCATAACCTATCTTTACCGTTTCAGGCGGTCTTGCCGGAAAGGCTTCGATTACTGTCAAATATATGACAAACATGGATTTTTGTATGGTTAAAATTTAACAACCGGCGGGCAAACTGCCAACCTGTTGACGGTCAATAATCACATGCAACCTGTCCGGTGCCTGAATGTGACAATGTGCCTTTGCGGGCCTGATTTTTGCTACAGATAGAACTTGCACTAGACTTTTTCGTCAAAGCCCGTTTGCAGGAGGCTGTATTCAATATGAGCAACAGGTTCTATCGATTACTGTTTGGCGCCCTGCTGCTGATTGCACTGTATTTTGACCTGCAACGACTGATATATGTCCTGGTTGGTATGGCCGTTCTGGAAGCGCTCACCAATCTCCGCATTCCATTACTTGTCTCCAGGCTCAGGGGCGTAGAGAGTACGAGCCTGACGGAAGGCTCACTCGGGATAACCTTCAGAACGCGCAGCAACTTCGAGGCTGAACGTGGCTGGCGCCTGCTGGTTGCCGTCATGCTTATTGTCAGCCTGTTTATTTTTCCGGAAACATTGTGGTTTTTCCCATGGTTCATGGGCTTCGCGATCCTTGGCGCCGGCATCAGTGGTGTATGCCCGATGTTTCTTGCGCTGAAATGGGCCGGTCTCAAATGAAATCAGACGGGCACAACCATGCAATTCATATCAGCCTGCCCCTGAAGATTGCCGGTATCGTGTTCTGGGGGCTGGTTGCCGTTGGTCTGCTGATGGCGGCTATTGCCATGCCGTGGATAGAACGGTTTACGATACTGGAACATGAAGCATTTCCCCAGCAGATCATCATGCCTGTACGTGAACAGCTGCGGAATACCCCGGAAGCAAAACTGGATTCCTTACAGTACACCATCCAGCCACTCATGCAGAAACGGGATATCCCGGCAGTTACAATTGAACGCGGCATTGAAACCGTAACCTTTGGCAAACGACACGACAAGCTGGAAAGTTATACCTCCACATTTACGGCGACTGATCCACGCGACAATACGTTGACCGATGTGGTCGTTACTGTTTACCAGAACACCATCGAACAGACACTGCTGACGCGTAAAAAGCAGTTAATGCTTGTGCTCGGAGCCAGTTTCTTTGCTTTTGGCCTGATCATCCAGTGGATTTTGCAAAAAGTGATTACCCGCCCCTTTCACCAGATGATTGCGACTGCCGAATCCTGCTCCCGGGGCAACAATGCTCGTTTCAACGAAAACCGTTCCGATGAATTCGGCTACCTGTCACGGTTTATCAACAAGGCCATGGCAACACTGCAGGCCCGGCAGTCAGAACTCAGTGATGCGTTGCAACGTGCCCGGGAAAGTGAACACGCCCTGTTCGACGAGAAGAACCGCGCCGAGGTGACTCTGAACTCCATAGCAGAGGGTGTCATTACCACTGACAGCGACGGGAAGATCCGTTTTATGAACCCCGTGGCTGAAAAACTGTCCGGCTGGACACAACAGGAAGCCACCGGACAACCAATCGACGATATCATTCACCTGATCGATGAACAGACCGGTGACTCCATTCCCTGTGCAATCAGCGGCAGCCTGCGAAACAACGAAATTGAACGTAACCTGCAGGGCAGACTGCTGGTCCGCAAGGGTGGTGAGGAAATTGCCGTTGCCGAATCAGCCGCACCCATGCACGATGCTGCCGGTCAGACCGTGGGGGCCGTACTGGTTTTCGACGACGTAAGGCAGACCCGTGAACTGACGCGCCAGCTGTCTCACCAGGCCTCCCACGATGCACTTACCGGGCTGCTCAATCGCCGCGAGTTTGAAAACCGCCTGCAGCAGGCACTGGAAAACACCCGCTGCAACGGCGAACACTACGCCCTGTGTTATATCGATCTTGATCAGTTCAAAATCGTCAATGACACCTGCGGCCATACCGCCGGTGATGAACTGCTGCGCGAACTGGGAAGCCTGTTACACGAGCGGCTGCGTGACAGTGATATCGTGGCCAGGCTGGGCGGTGACGAGTTTGGCATCCTGTTACAGGGCTGCACCATGGATGACGCCGAAACGCTTGCCGGTGAAATACGCCAGGCCATTCGCGCCCTGCATTTTGTCTGGGACGGAAAGACGTTCGAGATCGGGGCAAGCATCGGTATCGTCCCGCTGTCAGGCACGACCCAGAGTGTTGCCGAAGCGCTCTCTTCTGCCGACGTCGCCTGTTATGCCGCCAAGGAACAGGGCAGAGACCGCGTCCATGTCAGCGAACCGGATGACAAGGAGCTTAAACGCCACCGCAGTGAAATGCGCTGGGTCGGCCGTATCCGTGAGGCACTAAAAGAAGAACGCCTGACACTGTATCGACAGTCTATCGTACCGGTACCGAGCAGTGAGCAGCACGAACTGCATACCGAGATGCTGCTGAGGATGCTTGATGAGAACAACAACCTGATTCCACCCGGCCGTTTCCTGGGCGCAGCCGAGCAATATGGCCTGATGCCGGAGATTGATCGCTGGGTCATCGAACATTCGCTGCGCTGGCTGGCTAATGAAATTCACTTGCGCCAGTCCACAATGACTATGGCTGTCAATTTATCCGGCCAGTCCCTCACGGCTCACGGCTTTCTTTCCAATGTCGTCGACCTGCTGCACGACAGCAAGGTTCCACCGGAGCAGGTCTGTTTCGAAATCACCGAGACTGCTGCAATCGCCAATTTCGACACTGCACTCAAATTCATGCGCCTGCTGCATAATATGGGTTGCCAGTTTGCCCTGGACGACTTCGGCAGTGGCATGTCATCGTTTGCCTATCTCAAACAACTGCCGGTCGATTTCCTGAAAATCGATGGCAGCTATGTACGCGACCTTCTGCACAACCCGGTCGATCGCGCCATGGTCCAGGCAGTCAACCAGATCGGCCATGCCATGGGCATACAGACCATTGCCGAGTATGTTGAGGATCGATCTGTCCTGGGTGCACTGGCCACTATCGGTGTGGATTTTGCCCAGGGTTATGCCATTGACAAGCCACAACCCATTTACCCGGGCAATGCACAGGAGAATACGGTAATTTCTCTTATCAAGCCCGGTTCAGGCCAGGGATAACCCGGTTACCTTACCGGACATCCGGCCCGATCTGACCGCACTCCCCGGATAAACACAACATTAGTACGTTTACCTGTTGCCTGAAATCAACGAGAATGCCCGCCCTTCGTCAAGAGAATTCAGCATGACCTTTGAGGTAGAAATCGAATCCAGCGGCCACCGCTTCACTGCGGAAGCGGACGAGACGTTGCTCGACGCCGCCCTGCGCCAGGGAATCGGCCTGCCCTATGGCTGCCGGAATGGTGCCTGTGGATCCTGTATTGCCACACTGGTTTCCGGCGAAGTGGACTACCCTGAAGGCCGGCCTGATGTTGACTGCCAGACTGACCAGGTGGTCATTTGCAAGGCCCATGCACGCAGTGATCTGTGTCTGAAGGTCCGGGAAGTCAGCGCCAATACCGAGATTACTATCAAGACCCTGCCGTGCCGTGCCGAGCATCT
>JALVCM010000157.1 GCA_027010005.1 Thiohalobacter sp. | reverse complement strand
GTTGCCACGTCATCGGTCCGGGTGCCGATGAAATGCTGCAGGGGTTTGCGGTGGCAATCCGCATGGGTGCAACCAAGAAGGACCTCGATGATACAGTGGCGATTCACCCGACCAGTGCGGAAGAACTGGTGACCATGCGCTGATTCGGGTTGCGGTGTTGTCCGCTCAGGAATTTCCGAGTGCTTCGATGACCGGTTGTGTGTCCGGCCTGACACCACGCCACAGGTAAAACGATTCGGCCGCCTGTTCCACCAGCATGCCCAGGCCATCGACCGCTTTGGCGGCATTGTGTTCCAGGCAGTAGCGGACAAAGGCTGTGGGCTCTGACGCATACATCATGTCATAGCACAGGGTATTTCTGTCGATGATGTCCTCGGGTAGTGGGGGAACCTCTCCACCCAGTCCTGCGGCCGTGGCGTTGATGATAATGTCGAAATGGCCTTGCAGGCTATCGAAGCCACTTGCACTGAGCTCGCCGAATTCCTCGAAACATCCCACCAGCTCCTGCGCACGTAGTACGGTACGGTTGGCGATGTGCAGGGACGCCGGTTGCTGTTCGAGCAGGGGGAGCATGACACCACGCGCCGCACCGCCGGCTCCCAGCATGAGAATGCGTTTGTTTTTCAGTTGTACGCCGTGATTGTGGACCAGGTCGCGCACCAGTCCGGCACCGTCCGTGTTATCACCGTACAGGACACCGTCGCGCAACAGCAGGGTATTGACCGCACCCGCCGGTTCGGCGCGTTCACTGAGCTGATCGGCGAGTTCCCACGCCTGCTGCTTGAAAGGTACCGTAACATTGAGTCCCTTGCCCTGGTCACGGTACAGGAAATCTGCCACGGCCTCGGCAAACCCGTCCTCCGGCACCAGTAATGCCTCATAGCGCAGTGACTGGCCGGTCTGCTCGGCAAACATACGGTGGATCTGCGGTGACTTGCTGTGTGCAATCGGGTTACCCATGACGGCATAACGATCGACACTGCCGGTTTCACTCATTCTTCACGTAACCATTGCGCGGCACGCTTTGCAAAATAGGTCAGGATGCCGTCGGCGCCGGCGCGCTTGAATCCCAGCAGTGATTCCATAACCACCGCTTTTTCGTCCAGCCAGCCATTCTGTGCGGCTGCCATGAGCATGGCGTATTCACCGCTCACCTGGTAGACAAATGTCGGGGCGCCAAACCGGTCCTTTACCCGGCGAACAATATCGAGGTAGGGCATGCCGGGTTTGATCATCACCATGTCAGCGCCTTCGTCGAGGTCAAGACTGACTTCCCACAGGGCTTCGTCACTGTTGGCCGGGTCCATCTGGTAACTGTACTTGTTGCCACCCGCCAGGTTGGCGGCTGATCCCACGGCATCCCGGAACGGGCCGTAAAAGCTGGAGGCATACTTTGCCGCGTAGGCAAGAATACGGGTATTGCGGTGTCCCGCGGCTTCCAGCGCGCCACGGATGGCGCCAATGCGCCCGTCCATCATGTCGGACGGTGCAACGACATCGGCACCGGCCTCGGCATGGGAAAGCGCCTGTTTGACGAGCACGTCGACGGTTTCATCGTTAAGGACATAACCGCTTTCATCGATCAGGCCATCCTGGCCATGGCTGGTGAAAGGGTCGAGTGCCACATCGGTGATGACCCCGAGTTCGGGTAGCTGGCGCTTCAGTTCACGTACCGCGCGTTGTGCCAGTCCGTCCGGGTTGAATGCTTCGGCGGCATCGTCGCTCTTGGCGGCAGGCGGTGTTACCGGGAACAGTGCCACGGCGGGTACGCCCAGGTCATGCAGTTCAGCAGCTTCCTGCAGCAGCAGGTCGATGCTGAGTCGTTCCACACCGGGCATGGAGTCGACAGCTTCACACTGACCACTTCCTTCGAGTACAAACAGCGGGCAGATCAGGTCATCGCTGGAAAGGCGTGATTCGCGCATCAGGCGACGCGAGAATTCATCTCGGCGCATGCGCCGCATGCGGACTTCTGGATAGCGGCCACGGCCGGTTTCAAGTTCGGACACGTTATGACTCCCTGTTGATCGTAGGAACCCGGGTGGCGACAGTGTACCCTGTGTATTGTTACAGAACTATGTTGCGGGTGTGATTTTGCAGGCTCCGGAGCCCTTGTTGCAGTTGCTGTCGGACAATATCCTGTCGCTGGCCGACTGGTATGGCGAACCGCTGGGTGCTCATCAGGCGGAATACTGGGTCGGACAGTTGCAGTCACCTCCACAGCATTTGTCTGTCCGCAGCCGGCCGTGTTTTCGTAAGCGACTGGCAGAACTGGTGGCGCGTTACTGGTCCGGACGTGATGCGGAAATGACTTACCGCAGCCTGGCGGCGGCTACCCGCAGTGACACCGAACGAGCCTTGCTGGAGCTTTGCTATGGCCAGTTACTGCTGGCACGAAAACAGCAGCCGGCACGAAAACACCTCGACAGGGGTTTTATACTTGCTGCACACCTGTTACCGGCAGATGATTATTTCCGCGTGATGAAACGGCACCAGGCCCTGGCAGTGTTGCCGTTATCCGCAAATGCCGCAGCACCGGCCGGCCTGGATGCGCTGCTGAAAGAGGCCGGGGTGATCAGAAAGCTGACCGGACCGGGTAAGCAGCCAGGCTGTACTGAAAAAAGGCATGGCGACACCCTGGGCTAGAAGCCGGTTTTTTTTACCTTCAAGCCGTCGGTTGTCCGGCGGTTTGCGACGGGGCAATTGGCCACGTGGCGTCAAGAAGTTGTTAACACCTCGCACGCGATAAATAAAATATCTTTTAATAACAATATGCTGCCTGTTTTTCAGGAAGTTGGCACCGTGCTTGCATTCACTCTGGGCAAGGACGGGAAGCGACAGTCAATGGATGGCTAAAGTTTTTGTCGTATCGACCGTTACAAGGGACAAGGTCGATAATCCCGATCCATGGATGGAACTCGATTCGGACTGTGTCTTCAACCTTGAAGGCACAATCCAAATCAAACGGTTTCATTGTTGTGTGACAGACTCCTCCGACGCTGAAAAGCGTTTTTCACCCCACCACTTCGGTGGGGTTTTTTTTGTCCCAGCCTAAATCTCCACCATGTCGAAATCAGATTTGCTTACGCCGCAGTCCGGGCATTCCCAGTCCTTCGGGACGTCTTCCCAGCGTGTGCCGGGTGCTATGCCGTCGTCAGGCCAGCCTGCCGCCTCATCATAAATAAACCCGCAGATTGCGCATTCCCATTTTTTCATAACCGGCGTCCTTAGACTTTATCGAAGTGTTTCAGCTTGTTACGCCAGTATAACCGATGAGGAAGATGTTCTACCCACGAATTCGCGGGGGATTAATTTTTACCTGTAGTTGCCGTTAATACCTCAAGGATTCCCGGTTTTAGTGGCAGTGACACAGTATATCCATGCTGCAGGACATGCTGTTTTGACGGTGATTACATTTTTCCAGGCTGGAAACTTGATCTCTAGAGAGGCAAAGGTAATGAAAAAGATTTTTACGTTGATGTCAGTGGTTGTGCTCTGGTCACTCAGTACGTTGCCGGTACTTGCTGAACAGCAACCCGCACTGCACTGGGTCGGTTGCGGTATTTCCAAGAAGGCCTATCTTGTCTCGCTGGCAAAGGCGTATGAGAAGAAGACCGGAATTGTCATTGATGTTCAGGGTGGCGGCGCAACACGCGGTATTCGTGATGTGGCAAGCTTGTCGGCAGACATTGGCGGGAGTTGCCGGCGCAGAATGCGCGGTGTCCCGGAGGAAAGCGGTATTGTGCAGGTGCCCGTTGCCTGGGATGCGCTGGTCGCCATCGTGCACAAGGACAGCCCGGTAAGCAACATTTCCCTGGAAGACCTGCGTAAGGTCTACCTGGGGCAGATCACCAACTGGAAGCAGCTGGGCGGGGACGATATGCCGATACGTCTGCTGGTTCGCAAGGGAAAGATTTCCGGTGTCGGCAGTACAGCGCGCAAGTTGCTGTT
>JALVCM010000156.1 GCA_027010005.1 Thiohalobacter sp. | reverse complement strand
CGACGACAAGGGCGTGACCATCCTCATCGGTGGCAAACGTACCCTGAAGATCGGCGACCTGATGGGCACCGTGGTGGTTCCGTTCAAGAAGCTGGAAACCGAGGAAGACTACGAGTCCCTGGTCGAGCTGGCTGAAGAAATCATCGATTTCTGGGCAGAGAACGGTCTGGAGCACGAGCGCTGCGGTGAAATGATCGAGCGTATCGGCCTGGTCAACTTCCTTGAAGGTATCGACGTCGAGGTTGACCCGCACATGGTCAACAACCCGCGTCAGTCCTCCTACGTCCGCATGGACGGCTGGGACGAGGAAGCCGAGAAGTGGTTCCAGCGCCAGGCAGAGGCCTGATCGCTAGCGGCTGATCTAACCCGTTACAGCCAGGCCCGGTACGTTCCGGGCCTGGCCTGACTTACTAAATTCAGGAGAGTCACATGGCAATGGCAGACATGAGGGAACCCATCGAATCCGGTTGTCCCGATGGTTTCCAGTACATGCATCCCACGATGCGCAGAAATTTCGGTCAGTGGAAATTCCACGATGACCCGCAACCCGGCGTGCTGCGCCACGTTGCCTTCAACGGCGACGAGGTCTACACCGTCAAGGCCGGCACCCAGCGTATCCTCGACGTGTTCACCCTGCGCACCCTGTGCGACATCGGTGACAAGTTCGCCGACGGCTACATCCGTTTCACCATTCGCTCCAACATCGAATACATCGTTGATGACGCATCCAAGGTCGAGCCGCTGGTCAAGGCGCTGACCGATGCCGGTTTCGTCGTTGGTGGCACCAAGAACTCCGTCACCTCGCTGTCCCACACCCAGGGCTGGCTGCACTGCGACATCCCGGGCACTGACGCTTCCGGCGTTGTGAAGTCCATGATGGATGAGCTGATTGACGAGTTCACATCCTGGAACATGCCGAACCGCGTGCATATCACCACCTCCTGCTGCCAGATCAACTGTGGCGGCCAGGGCGATATTGCCATCAACGTTCAGCACACCAAGCCGCCGAAGATCGACCACAACCTGGTCTCCAACGTCTGCGAACGTCCTTCCGTCGTGGCACGTTGCCCGGTTGCCGCGATTCGTCCGGCCATGGTCAACGGCAAGCCTTCGCTGGAAGTCGACGAGAAGAAATGCATCTGCTGCGGCGCCTGCTTCCCGCCCTGCCCGCCGATGCAGATCAACGATGCCGAGCATTCCAAGCTGTCCGTCTGGGTCGGTGGTAACCACTCCAACGCCCGTGGCAAGCCGACCTTCCAGAAGCTGGTGGCTTCCGGTATCCCGAACAACCCGCCTCGCTGGCCGGAAGCAACCGCCATCGTCAAGCGTATTCTCAAGGAATACAAGGCTGGTGCGAAGGACTGGGAACGTATCAACGACTGGATCGAACGTATCGGCTGGCCGCGCTTCTTCGAAGTGACCGGATTGCCGTTCACCAAGTTCCACGTGGATAACTGGCGTGGCGCCCGTGCCAGCCTGAACGCATCTACTCACATCCGTTTCTAAGAAACGGTTTTATTCAGGAGTCGATGCATGAAATTATCCATACTGGTCAACGAAGGTCCGTATCAGCACCAGTCTGCTGATACGGCTATCCAGTTCACCAAGGCCGCACTTGAAAAAGGACACGAGATCTTTCGCGTGTTCTTCTACCACGACGGTGTGAACAACGGCACCCGTTTTGCGGTTCCCCCGCAGGATGACCGTAATATCACCGAGCAGTGGACAGAAATGGCCAAGGAACACAACCTGGACCTGGTTATCTGCATTGCCGCGGCACAGCGCCGCGGCATCCTCGATGAGAACGAGGCCAAGCGTCAGGGGAAAGACGGCGACAACATCGCCGAGGGGTTCCGTATTTCCGGCCTTGGCCAGCTCATCGAAGCGGGTATCCAGTCTGATCGCCTGGTCATCTTTGGCGACTAATTGAGGAAACAGAGTTATGTCTGAACCATGGGAAGACGACGAACTTGACGGACCGGTCCGCAAGTTCATGTATGTCAACCGTCGCGCACCCTACGGCACAATTTATGCCCTGGAGTCGCTGGAAGTTGTACTGATCGCTGCCGCATTCGAACAGGACGTTACACTCGTGTTCATGGATGACGGTGTCTATCAGATCAAGAAGGACCAGAACACCGATGCCATCGGCGTGAAGAACTTCTCTCCGACCTACCGTGCCCTCGAAGGTTACGATGTCGAGAAACTGTATGTGGAAAAAGAGTCGCTGGAGTCCCGCGGCCTGACCACAGACGACCTGGTCGTACCGGTTCAGGTGGTCAACAACGACCAGCTGGCGGAACTGATGGAAGAGCAGGAAGTTATCCTGAGCTTCTGATACGGAGAGAATCACTATGCCAATGTTACATACGGTAAACAAATCGCCTTTTGAGCGCCGCACACTGGACACCGCCCTGCGTCACGCCGTCAAGGGTGCGGGCGTTCTGCTGATCGAGGATGGCGTTTACGCCGCTTTTGACGGCACAGTCGTTGCTGAAAAGGTCAAGGCTGCACTGGCAGATCACAAGATCTACGTGCTTGGCCCGGATATCGCCGCCCGCGGCATGTCCGAACACCACGTTATCGATGGCCTTGAAGTTGTCGACTACGGCGGATTCGTGGACCTTGTCACTGAATACGACAAGGTACAGTCCTGGTTATAAACCGCAATTGATTTGCACAACTGCTGCAAACGAGGAGAGCAACAATGTCTATCGAAGTGAATGGCAAGGTCTTTGAGACCGACGAAGAAGGTTACCTGGCAGATCTGAACCAGTGGGAACCTGATGTTGCCACTGCCATGGCAAAGGAAGAAGGTAACGAGCTGACCGATGCCCACTGGGAAGTTATCAACTTCCTGCGTGAGTACTATGAAGAGTACCAGATCGCCCCGGCCGTTCGCGTGCTGACCAAGGCTATCGGCAAAAAGCTGGGCAAGGACAAGGGTAACAGCAAGTACCTGTACGAACTGTTCCCGTACGGTCCTGCCAAGCAGGCTTGCAAATACGCCGGTCTGCCCAAGCCGACCGGTTGCGTCTAAGGCCACGGCTGACGACGTTATCAATCGTGGGGGAGATACTCTCCCCCGCGTTTTTATAGAATTCCCTGACGGAGGAGAGTGAGCGTGTCCTTAGTTTCGGCCCTGTATGTCGGACTCTTCTACTTTGCGACTGTGTTCCTGGTAGTTGGTCTAGTACTGCGCATTAAAACCTACGCGCAGACGCCCGCTCCTCTGAAAATCCCGACCATGCCGGCTCCGCGCACGGAAACGGGTGTGGCCTTGCGCATGTTCCGCGAAGTAGCTTTCTTTGAGAGTCTGTTCCGCTCCAACAAGTGGATCTGGCTGTTCGGTATCATGTTCCACTTCGGTATGCTGCTGGTGCTGCTGCGCCACCTGCGCTACTTCACCGAACCGGTCTGGTTCTGGGTGAACTGGGTACAGCCCTTCGGTAAATATGCCGCGTTTGCGATGCTGGCCGGCCTGCTGGGCCTGTGGGCGCGTCGCTTCCTGGTAGCACGCGTGCGTTATATCTCCACCCCGTCCGATCACCTGATGCTCGCACTGCTGGTCGGCATCGCCATGAGCGGTATTGGCATGAGTTTCCTCGTGCACACCGACATTATTTCGGTCAAGGCCTTCTTCCTGGGACTGCTGCACCTCTCACCACAGCCCCTGCCGACCGATCCGCTGCTACTGGTCCACCTGGGCCTGGTCGCAACGCTGATGATTATTTTCCCGATCAGCAAACTGTTACATGCGCCGGGCGTTTTCTTCAGCCCAACCCGAAACCAGACCGACAGTTCCCGCGAGCAGCGTCACATCGCTGACTGGGCGAAGCAACTGGAAGCGGGCGAACGGTAAACCGGACCGGAGGATTTGAAGCGTGGCTGATTACGAAGTACCCGAACTGAAAGAATACCTGGAAGTTCCCGAACCACGGGACAATGTGACCAGGCACCTGGCGCC
>JALVCM010000155.1 GCA_027010005.1 Thiohalobacter sp. | reverse complement strand
TTCAGGGCAGGCGCCGGCATCGTTGCCGATTCAGATCCACAGCACGAACTGGCAGAAACGCGTGCCAAGGCATATGCCATTTTATCTGCGCTGGAAAAGGGGCAGGTATGATGGACTGTCTTGTCGATGGCAAACCGGCGGATACGATACCTGTTGATGACCGTGGACTGCAGTACGGGGACGGCCTGTTTGAAACCTTTGCCATCCAGTCCGGCGAACTACAGTATGCTGAACGTCATTTCTCGCGACTGGCCGCCGGTTGCGAGCGGCTGGGTTTTACGGCGGTCGACTGGCCGACATTGCGTAGCGAGGCCACTGCCTTCGCAGCAGGCAGGCAGACCGGTGTTCTTAAACTCATGCTGACACGCGGCAGTGGCCGGCGAGGTTATACCGCTGACGGTGCAATGCCTGTGCGACGAATCCTCTCTCTCTCGGACTTTCCGGAATGGCAAGGAGTGCCGTCAGAACAGGGCATACGAACCCGTCTTTGCCAGTTGCAACTTGCCGACCAGCCACGACTGGCGGGCATCAAACACCTGAACCGGCTCGAACAGGTGCTGGCACGCAGGGAATGGCAGGAGGAGGCAATTCGCGAAGGGTTGCTGTGTGATACACAGGGAAATATTGTCGAAGGCACCATGAGCAATCTGTTTGCCGTGCGTGACGGTATACTGCATACACCGCGGCTTGAGCACTGTGGTGTGGCCGGCGTGATGCGCGCTGTCATTATCGATGTTGCTGTACAGGCAGGCCTGCCACTTGAAATCAGCTCACTTTCACGACAGGATGTACAGCAGGCCAGTGAACTGTTTGTCTGTAACAGCCTGATCGGTCTCTGGCCTGTCATACAGATCGATGACCTTGGCGACTACCCGGCCGGCCCGGTGACCCGCCGTCTGCAATCGCTTGTGCAAGCGCACGACGACCACAATAACGATACCTGGTACGCGAAGTGACACCGGAAAATCCCGCCACACCACAACTGAGTGACCGCCTGTTCCGGCTGGCGGGCCTGTTGCTGCTACTGGCCAGTTTCGCGGGCGCATGGCTTGCGATGGATTTTGACAGTTTCCGCTCCACACCGCTGGCGACAGGTGACGAGGCGATCCCCCTGCTGATCAAACCGGGCAGTTCATTCAGAACGGTCGCCGCGGAATTACACAAGCGCGGGATACTGAAACATCCGCTGTACCTCGTGGTACTGGCGCGCTGGCAAGGTATCGATGGAAAGATCAAGGCAGGCGAATATGCCATCGAACCCGGCACCACACCCGAACAGTTATTGCAGCAGCTCACAGAAGGGCAGGTGCTGCAATATGCACTGACATTGATCGAAGGCGAAACATTCCGCGACATGATGCTACGTATCGCCACGGCTCCGGCGCTTGAACAGACGCTGGAAAATCACGACGGCGACACGGTCA
Organism: Thiohalobacter sp.; assembly: GCA_027010005.1. Classification (GTDB taxonomy): domain Bacteria; phylum Pseudomonadota; class Gammaproteobacteria; order DSM-19610; family DSM-19610; genus Thiogranum. The sequence goes on along the minus strand of JALVCM010000155.1, from coordinate 2,547 downwards.
TGCAGGCGATCGGCTATCCCGGCCTGCACCCGGAAGGGCGTTTTCTGCCGGAAACCTATCACTACCCGCGCGGTACCCGTGATGTGGATGTCCTGCGACGGGCCTTTCACGACATGCAGGATTTTCTCGATGCCGAGTGGGTGAAGCGGGAAGCCGATCTGCCCCTGAAAACGCCTTACGAGGCCCTGATACTGGCGTCGATCGTCGAGAAGGAAACCGGGCTTGCCTCGGAACGCCCACAGATCGCCGGTGTGTTTATCCGCCGCTTGCGCAAGGGCATGCGCCTGCAGACCGATCCCACGGTCATCTATGGCATCGGGGAGACGTTCGACGGTGATATCCGTTTTCGTGACTTGCGCAAGGATACCCCGTATAACACCTATACACGGGCAGGGCTGCCGCCTACGCCGATTGCCATGCCGGGCAAGGATGCGATCCATGCCGTACTGCACCCCGCACCCGGAGACAGCCTGTACTTTGTTGCGCGGGGCGATGGCAGTCACCAGTTTTCCGCAACGCTTGGCGCACATAACCGTGCCGTGGACAAATACCAGAGAAAAAGGCACTGAACCCGTGAACGCTCCAGTATACAGTGGCCGATTCATCACGCTCGAAGGCGGCGAAGGTGCCGGCAAGTCAACCAACGCAGCGTATTTCGCCGAACAACTCGAGGCGGCCGGTATCCGCTTGCGTGTGACACGTGAACCGGGCGGTACCCGACTGGGAGAAAGGATTCGCGAACTGCTGCTCGATCCTGAAAGTGACGGTATGCATGCCGATACCGAACTGCTGCTGATGTTTGCCGCGCGCGCGCAACACCTCAATGAAGTTATCCTGCCGGCCCTGCAGGCCGGCGAGTGGGTGCTGTGTGATCGCTTTACCGATGCCACCTATGCTTACCAGGGCGGCGGGCGGGGCATCGACATGCAGCGTATTGCGGAACTGGAAACCTGGGTCCAGCAGGGGTTTCAGCCGGACATGACCATCCTGTTCGATCTGCCGGTAGAAACCGGCCTGGCGCGTGCGGGGGAACGCGGTGCACTGGACCGTTTCGAGCAGGAACAGAAATCCTTTTTTACCGCCGTGCGCGAGGCGTACCTGCAGCGAGCGAAACAGTATCCCGGGCGGTTCCGCATCATCGATGCTGCAAAACAACTGGATGATGTTCAACGCCAGCTCGACACGCTGGTGGACGAATTGCTTACCACACAGAACGTGGAACGGACCCGCTGATGACGGTAACACCCTGGCTGGAACCTGCCTGGCAACAGCTCAACCGCGCCCGCCTGCAGTCGCGTTTACCCCATGCCCTGTTGCTGACCGGCAGCGAGGGGGTCGGCAAGCAGCTGCTGGCGGAACGTATTGTTCATGCGCTGTTGTGCGAATCACCGGACCAGCAGGGCAATCCCTGCGGGCAGTGTGCCGCCTGCGGCTGGCTGGCTGCGGGTACACACCCGGATTTTCTGCGGCTGGAGCCGGAGGAGGCGGGCAAGGCCATCAAGGTCGACCCGGTGCGTTCCCTGTGTACCGGGCTGGGCATTACCAGCCATGGCGGGCGCTACAAGGTAGCCATCGTCAGCCCGGCCGAAGCCATGAATATCAATGCCGCGAACAGCCTGCTGAAAACCCTGGAAGAACCGACGGCCAATACCTTGCTGATTCTCACCAGTGCAGCGCCGGGGCGTTTGCTGCCCACGGTGCGCAGCCGTTGTCAGCAGATACAGGTTCCACTGCCCTCGCAACAACAGGCCATCGAGTGGCTGGCCGCGCAGGGCCTTGAAGCTGAAGCAGCCACTGACAGCCTGTTGCTGGCAGGCGGCGGTCCACTGTATGCGCTGACACTGCACCGGGAAGGGGCTGAGGCCTTGCTCAACGACAGCCTGCAGCAGCTACAGGCGGTTGGCGAGGGCCGTCTTGATCCCCTCACAGTGGCCAGTGAATGGCAGGGTGATGCACTGGCCCTGCGCCTTGATGGCTGGCGCCGCTGGCTGCAGTGGCTGATCCGTGCACAGCTGGCGCCGGCCGACAGCATTGCGGGAAATATGGCGCAGAAGTTGCAGACCCTTGCAGAGTCGGTAGACTGTCAAAGTCTCTATGCTTTCCTGGATCGCCTCGACAGCGCCCGGAATGCACTGGCTTCAGGCCTTAACCGCCAGTTGATGCTGGAAGATCTGCTGGTGCGCTGGGCGGCAATGCCGACGAGACGTCAAAAAAATGTCGCGCAAGGTAGCAGGTAAATTATGGCAATGAATCCCGGTGGTGGGGCCCGGCAGGGCATCCTCTCCCTGACAATCAAGGACAAGAGTGCGCTGTATGCCGCCTATATGCCCTTCGTCAAGAACGGAGGCCTGTTCATTCCCACCAACAAAACCTACCAGCTCGGCGATGAAGTTTTCATGTTGCTGACACTGATGGACGAGCCGGAGAAAATCCCCGTGGCGGGCAAGATCATCTGGATCACGCCCAAGGGTGCACAGGGTGCCCGTGCGGCCGGTATCGGTGTCCAGTTCAGTGACAACGATGGCGGTTCGGCGCAGAAAAAGATTG
>JALVCM010000154.1 GCA_027010005.1 Thiohalobacter sp. | reverse complement strand
CAAGCTGGACCGCAATCAGGCCCGGCTGATGGCACGCGCCGGTTGCGAAGGTATTGAACTGGGCACCGACGCCGTCGATGACGGGCAACTCAAACGCCTGGGCAAGTCATTCAATGCCGATATAGCAGAGCGCGCAAACCGCTTTTGCCTGGAAGCGGGCCTGAATGTCTGTCAGACAGTGATTTTCGGTGCACCGGGCGAAACCCCGCAAAGCATCCGTACAACCTGTGAAGCACTGCGGCGCATGAACCCGACGGCCGTCGTCGCCATGACCGGTGTCCGTCTCTATCCCGGTACACCGTTGACAGAAGCCCTGATTGAGGAAGGCCGTATCAGTGCAGGCGATGTCGGCCTGTTACCGACCTTCTATGTCGAACCGGCTATTGAGACGTTTCTGCCGACACACCTGCAACAACAGGCGCTGGAAGCGGGTAACTGGGTATTGCCGGGCCTGGCGGCACCTGTCCTGCCGCGCAGCCAGCGACTGCTGCGAGGCCTGGGCATTTCAGGACCGCTGTGGCGCTTGCTGCACAAACCCTGGATGCAGCATCTGAATCGATCGAAATTCCGCCAGCCCAATACCAGCTGGGGCATTCCTGACCGGAAGCATAAGGTTATCGACTGACAAGAAAATGACGGAATGGGTGGAAATTTACCGGTACTGTGCCGCGTTCCCGCTCAAGGCAAACAGCTGTGAATCACTAACCTGTTGATACAAAATAATTTATAGATTTGTCCGGTCATATTGGCATCAGCCTTGCAATAGTTCCTGTCAGGACAAAGACAGTCAGTTTTAGTCCCCTGTGGCATGAGTCCGGCTCAATTTGGATCCTGAATTTTAAAGAACCATACCGGGCGGTTGTTGACATGGTGCGTAGGTCCGCAAGACGGAACTCCTGAAGTATCACTCGGCCCATACAGGTGAGTCGTACAGGTTCAAATACTCGGACTCATGCCACAGGGGATCTAAAGACTTCCTACTTCTTTGCACCCCCGCACTTGCCTTCACCGCATTTCCCTTCTTTCATGAAACCCATCATTTTCTTCATGTGTGCGTTATGCTCGCTCTCGTCGATGAAACCATCACCGTTTTGATCGATCATTTTGAACTTGGCTGCATGCCCTTTCACGAATTCATCCTTGCTGATCTTGCCATCACTATCAGCATCCATGCGGCTCATGCCGCACATGCCTTCACGGCCTTTGCCTTTTCCTGCACCGCATTTACCTTTGCCGCCCATGCCCTCCGCCAGTGTCGTGTAAGCACTGCTGACGGGTTGCATGCTGAACGGGTTTTCTGCCGCATTGGTGATCGTGGTATTGACCAGGGACACACTGAACACGGTGCCCAGTGCGACGGTTAAGGGACTGATCGCTGCTTTCCTTGACATGTGATTTCTCCTGCTGTGGGTGGAGCGTTAACTTAGGCAGTTCTGCGCCTGAAAGCAACCTTCCCTGCACTTCCTTACCGTGTTGCCACGGTCTGTGCCGTGAAATCCGGCGGCGCAGTGCCGAAAGCTGTCGGGAAACCGGCAACCGCCAGGTTATCTGCTACACCAATACCCTCCAGCGATAATGTGCCGCTGTCGATCTCGTAGAAAGCCGGATCGGCATCATTAGCTACATCCGGACCCGTACCGGTGAAGTTATACAGACCAATACTGCGGTTGTTGATGGATGTCAGGTTGAGCACCAGCCAGGACCGTGTATCCGGCAAAGCTTCAACACTGCCACGCAGTTTTGACAGGCGCATGCGTGCGTAACCGTTTGCCGAACTGAATTGCAGGTCACTGACGGAATCATTGGTAACGGTGCCGAACACGACAATCCTCTGGCCAACCGAGATATCATCGATGTCGAACGTATCCGTTGATAATTGACGGGTGACTGTGGTGCTGGCATCGAGCTGTACAGTGACCAGGTCATTGAACACCACGACACCATTCTGGCGTATCAGTGTTGCGCCCTTGATGATAATGGCGTCATTGGCTGTTCGTTCCACCACACTCCCACGCACCACGTCCAGTGTCCCGCCTGGTACGCTGCTGCCGGCGTAGACTTCACGCGCTTCAAAGCGCAACGGGTTGAAACGCAGGTCACCACGGGCCACCACCGCGGTAAATTGTGGCAGGGTGTCCAGTACACTCAGGCCTGGCGTACCCTGGTAACTGATACCATCGATTTCATAGAAGGTTTCGTCGCCGGTGTGCACCGTCAGGCTGCCGAAACGACGCGGTCCGGAACGTATGCGGTGGAAGAACGGCCGGACATACAGGCGAAAGCGGTTTTCCGCCACGTTGACATTTTGCAGCGGGCCTCTCAGGCGGTGTTCCCTGGGTGCTTGCGGATCGACTTCCGCGATCAGTACAGGCGCGACAGTCACGGTCACGTCACTGCCGGCAAATACCACGCTGTTGGACTGTTCGAGATCAAAGTCCAGCGACAGGTTTTTCGGAATGCCCGGTGCGACCGGCAGGACGTTGCGTCCTTCCAGGACGACATTGACTTCCAGTGTGGTGACCGGGTTACCGCTGCTGTCGACAATCGCGGTTGCCGGCTGCGCATCCCCGTTGACATCTTCCGCGCGGATATCCGCATTGCTGTAATCGAGCACCATGCTGCCCTTCACGTAACGCCCGTTCGGCACCGTGGCCGCAGTCAGGAACTCGCTGACATCCGTGTATTGCGCAAAGTCGACACGCGTGGTCAGCGGCAGGGTCTCCACTTCGGTGCCATCAGCACGCGTCAGTTTGATCGACAACACATCGACCGTATAGGTCGTAAAGTCACCCTCCGCGTCGGTCAGTGAAATAATAACTTCGCCACTGTCGCTTGCACTGCCGCCTCCCCCGCAACCGGTGACAAGAAAAATAGCAGCCAGTATCACAAGCCAGGCCAGTCCCGATAATCCGGATCGCGAGCAACTGCCTGATTGTGCATTGGAAAATAATTGTGTGTACATGGTTGTTCCCCCACGGTTTCACGTATGTCAGGCGCTGGAAAATCCGGCCTGTGTAAACTATCAACGCAGCAGCCGGGGAACGGTTGACACGCAGGGAATCTGATTAATTCAGAATTCATGTCATTGCGAGCGAAGCGTGGCAATCTCATGTATGCCGGAATCCGTGCATGGCCAGTCGTTTTACACTAGACTCTTCACAGCAAATCGCAGCGCTATAGCCCGCCACCTTATACGATGTACTACGGAGAACGATTTAACGGTATCAGCCACTTGATCGGCGCCGCACTGGCGCTTGCCGGGCTGGTGGTACTGGTCCTGCTTGCCTCCTCGCAGGGCGACCCGTGGAAAATTGTCAGCTTCAGTATCTATGGCACCACCCTGTTCCTGCTGTATACCCTCTCTACGTTGTATCACTCACTGCGTGGGCGTGCCCGGGAGATTTTCAGGAAGCTGGATCATGTCGCCATCTACCTGCTCATTGCAGGCACCTACACACCGTTTACGCTGGTCACGTTGCACGGCGGGTGGGGCTGGACGCTGTTCGGCATTATCTGGGGACTGGCGATAGTCGGCATCATTGTGGATGGCCTGCACCGTAAAGGATCACGCAGCCTTCAGATGGGGATCTACCTGTTAATGGGGTGGCTGATCCTGGTAGCCATGTACCCACTGGTCAAGGCACTGCCAGAAGGTGCACTTGCCCTGCTGGTGCTGGGGGGTGTGCTCTATACCGGCGGGACAGTTTTTTATGCCATCGATGACAGAATGAAACATGCCCACGGGATCTGGCACCTGTTCGTGCTGGCAGGCAGTATTTCACACTACCTGGTGGTACTGCTTTACATTTTGTAAAGCAGACTGATAACTGAAGTGGTCAGGTTTTCGGTGTCATATTGCTTTATTATCGATCCAGTACAAAACACAAGAACAGGCAATCAAATGAACAGGATCCTCTATACCCTGGCTTTTCTGGCTTACGTGTCACTTCTGACAGCCTGTAGTGAAAACCCCGCCC
>JALVCM010000153.1 GCA_027010005.1 Thiohalobacter sp. | reverse complement strand
GGGTCTTATAAAGGTATGACATAGCAAATGGACAGCAAGCAAAACAATCTCCCGTCAGCCGTGCGGCTGATCGTGTTTGACTGGGACGGAACCCTGATGGATTCGGAAACCCAGATCGTGCATGCGCTGCAGGCGTCGATACAGGACATGGCACTGGAAGCCCGCAGTATCGATGAATGCCGGAATATTATCGGTCTTGGTCTGCAGGAGGCTGTCGATACCCTGTACCCGGGGCAGGGGGAAGACTTTACCCGCCGCTTTGTGGAGCGTTACCGGCACCACTGGTTCTCCGGCACGCAGCACTCTGACCTGTTCCCCGGCAGTCGCGAAACCCTGTGCCTGTTGAAAGACGCTGGCTTTGTGCTGGGCGTGGCGACCGGCAAGGGACGAACCGGACTGGACCGGGTGCTGGCTGATACCGGCCTGGAAAACGTTTTTGCTGTGACCCGCTGTTCCGACGAAACACAGTCCAAGCCCCACCCGCAGATGCTTCAGGAAATCCTGCAGGAGACCGGTATCGAGGCACAGCACGCACTCATGGTAGGCGACACCGAATATGACCTGAAGATGGCCAACGAGGCAGGCATTGGCCCTGTCGCGGTCAATTACGGCGTACACGCGCCCGAACGCCTGCTTCGACACAATCCGCTGGTCTGCCTGGATACGATCACCGAACTGGTCGACTGGCTGGCTGAACAACAATTACTGGATCCTGACTGCATCAGCCAGGAACCCCTGGCATCCTGAACCGAGGTAAAACATATGACATCGAATCAGAACACCGATCCGACACAGGAACAATCTGTCGAGTGGCAACGCGACCTGATCCGGAAGCTCGCAACTTCATCACTGGCTGAACAGCGCCGTGCACGCCGGTGGGGGATCTTTTTCAAATTTCTGACCTTCGCCTACCTTGTGGGTATCGTATATCTGTACACCCCGGACCTCGAAATGGATGCCGCCGAGCACAAGCGCCACACGGCGCTCGTAGAGTTGAAGGGTGTGATTGCGCCAGACAAGGAAGCCAGTGCCGATAACATTGTCACGGGATTGCGCGATGCATTCGAGAATGAAAATACCGCAGCCGTGATTCTGCGCATCAACAGCCCCGGTGGCAGTCCCGTCCAGGCCGGCTACATTAATGATGAGATAAAACGGTTACGCGGCAAGTATCCCGATATCCCGCTGTATGCCGTAATCTCCGATATCTGTGCCTCGGGTGGCTATTATGTTGCTGCAGCAGCCGACAAAATATACGCAGACAAGGCCAGTATCGTCGGTTCGATCGGTGTTCGTATGGACGGCTTCGGGTTTGTTGGAGCCATGCAAAAGCTGGGTGTCGAGCGGCGTCTGATTACTGCCGGTGAGCATAAGGGTTTTCTCGACCCCTTCCAGCCGGCCAAGCAGGAAGACATTGCCCAGGTCAAAACCCTGCTGGCGGATATTCACGAGCAATTTATCAATGCCGTGCGTACCGGTCGCGGTGAGCGCCTGAAAGAAACCCCGGATATGTTCAGCGGTTATGTGTGGACCGGTGAGCAGGCCATCGATCTGGGCCTGGTCGACGAACTGGGCAGTGCAGGCTATGTGGCCAGAGAAGTTATCGGTGCAGAAACAATCGTGGATTACACACCAAAAGAAGACCTGTTGCAGAAGTTCAGTAAAAAGTTCGGGACAGCAATGGGGCAGGGTGTAGGGAAGGTGCTGACGAGTGAAGGCTTTTCACTGAATTAATTAAGGAACCTTCTATTACTTCCTTTACCGTTAATTAATTCCTTTACCGTTAATTAATTCCTTTACCGTTAATTAATTCCTTTACCGTCATCCCGGCGTATGCCGGGATGACAAATCAGGATATTCCCGGGTGCGGCCTTCAGGGTATGTTGATACCGGCTTCATTCAGCCATGTCACCAGTCGTATCAGCGGCAGACCGATCAATGCATTCGGATCGTCGCCATGCATGGCTTCGAACAGGCTGATCCCCAGCGCTTCGGACTTGAAACTGCCGGCACAGTTGTAAGGCTGCTCGGCACGCAGGTAACGCTCTATTTGCGCCGGCGTGAGCTTTCGGAACGTAACGGCATAGTCCACAAGATCGACGCGTAGGTGACCGTTCGCACTATCGAACAGGCAAAGTCCGGTAAGGAAATCAACACGCTGACCGGATAGTTGTGCAAGCTGCCGGGTGGCCTTTTCATGGCTGCCCGGTTTTCCCAGGATTTCATCATGACACACCGCGACCTGGTCGGAACCTATGATCAGTGCATCCGGGTAGGCCGGTGCACCTGCACGTGCCTTGGCTTCAGACAACCGGGTCACCAGCGCCTGCGGGCTTTCATCCGGGTGACGGCTTTCATCCACCTCGGGCGAAAGGGTTTCAAAGGGAATACCCAGTTTTTCCAGCAGGGCGCGGCGGAACGGTGATGTGGAAGCGAGGACCAGTGTGCGTTTCGGACTCATAGGTGTTCAGATCTGGGAAAAATACTGTTTCAGGTATTCATCGAAGCTCAGCACATCGGCTGCTTCACGTGCTTTCTGGTCTTCGATGGATTTACTTGCAAGTTCGCTGTAAAAGCACTGTTTTTCCTCACTCATGGGCAAGTTGGTAAAGAAGTGATGGTGAATTTCCGACATGCGTTTGGCGAAATGATAAAAGCCTTCGCCACGGTCGCGCATTTCCTGGAGCATTCGTGCAGACGGTGTCAGTTCCGGGTTTTCAACTTTTTTCTGTTGTGCAGCGAGTGCATTGCAATAGGGTGAGCCCTCAGTACTTTTGTCGAGCAGCTCGCAGACACCGTGCATTTCCGTGAGCAGTTCGCTGGCCCATGTGCTGAGCAGAACGGGTTCGTTGTCACGGGTCAGTTTCAGTTCGGGGTCACGCCCCTGGTGTGCAGTCTTTAACTCGTTTTCATCGATCGCCCGGCGTTCACTGATACTGATTGGCGGGCTTTCGTGCAACAGGCAGAACAGCAGGAAGCATTCGAGGAAATACATCTGTCTTTCATTGATGCCAAGCGGGTCAAAGGCATTGACGTCGAGTGAGCGCAATTCAACATAGGCAACCCCGCGTCGGCGTAATGCCAGAGACGGCATTTCGTTACCGGTGACGATCTGCTTGGGACGGATGGTACTGTAGTACTCATTCTCGATCTGCAGGATATTGGCATTCAGCTGGCGCCATTCACCATTGACCTTGACGCCTATCTTTTCGAACTCCGGGCAGGGCGTGGTGATGGCGCATATCAGGCTGTCAGTATAGCTCTGCAGGTTGTCATAGCTGGCCTTGATACCGGTCTCGTTTTCACGGTTGTTCTGGTAGCCGATATCACCCATCCGCAAGGAGGTGGCCCAGGGTTCGTAATAGGTATTTTCATCGAAACTCTGCAGGTTGGTATCCCGTCCACCAATGAAGGATTTACAGATTGCCGGTGATGCACCGAACAGGTAGGGAATCAGCCAGCCAAAGCGTTGCAGGTTGCGGATCAGGGCCATGTAGGATTCGGAAATAAAATCCTGGATCGGCATCCGGCTGCCTTCCAGTTCCGCATAGATCGGCCAGAATTCCGCCGGGAAGGAATAGTTGAAATGAACGCCGGCGATCACCTGCATGGTACAGCCATGGCGGTAGCCCAGCCCTTTTCGGTACACGTGCTTCATCATGCCCGAATTGGATGTGCCGTAATCCGCTATCGGGATGCTGGTTTCACCATCCACCACGCAGGGCATGCTGGTCGCCCACAGGAATTCGTCGTCGAGACACTGGTAAACGTATTGCTGGGTATCGCGCAGAAAGCCCAGCACATCCTGCACGCGTTGTAGCGGTGGCGTAATAAACTCGGCAAGCGCCTCGGAAAAGTCGGTCGTAATCCAGGGGTGCGTCAGTGCAGAACCGAGTCTGGCGGGGTGTGGTGTCTGGGCAATACTCCCCTGCCTGTTAACGCGAAGACTTTCCTTCTCCACGCCAATGGCACTGTTTCGCATCAG
>JALVCM010000152.1 GCA_027010005.1 Thiohalobacter sp. | reverse complement strand
GGAAGACCGTGACACCATCGGGCTGTTCGAAAATGTCTGGAACGACTTCGACAAGCTGACGCCGGAAACGAAGATGCTGCACGTCACTCGGCGCAAGACCCAGCCATGGAAAGCCGGCCTGCCGATCGACTGGCGCCCCGCCGAACGCTTCCGCCTGTTCCCGCCGGTCGCCTGGGCCATGCGCGCGCGTCGCAAGCTGTTTGGTGAGTACGGCCTGCTGGGTAAATACAAGGAACACCCGGACACTAACCAGACCCGGCTGTTCTTCGGCCTGCTCAAGGAGTGTGTGGAACAGGGCATTGTCACCGAAGACATGCTGCGAGAAGAGATGAAGCAGAATCATGTACGCCACGATGCCTTTGAAGTGCTTGAGAAAACACCGGATCTGGCGCCACCTGGACACTCACCACTGAACCTGTCGGCGGCTTGATCAACTCAACAGGCAGGATGTAGATTTATTGATCCAGATCAAATATTCCTGGATGCCCGCCCGATAGTATGGCGCGATCCCGTACACCACCCGGAGATCGCGCACATGGAGCACTCGGTTTTTATCCAGACCAATCACAAACAGATCACTGGCGCCTATGTCGCCGAACATGCCATCCGTCGTTATTCACAGCATAACGACAAGTTCGATGTCCACATCATCGAAAAGAAAGACTACCCGTATTTCGACGCACACGAAGGCCAGCTGTACCTGCGCGATGGTGTAAAACGGAAATGGCTCAACGATGACCTGCAGTCCTTCACCCTGACCCGCTTCATGCCCCCCGAACTGACCGGCTACAAGGGACGCTCGGTGGTGATTGACCCGGATATTTTCGCCGCCAGTGATGTATGGGATCTGTTATCACGCGACATGCAGGGCAAGGCCATCATGTGCCGCCCGCGCTCCGGTACCAAGGGTATTATCGATCGCTGCCTGGCCTCCAGCGTCATGCTGCTGGACCACGAGAAACTGACACACTGGAACGTGGAACAATGGTTCGAGGAACTGTTCAGTTTCAAGCGGGACTACATGCCGTGGATCTGCCTGAAGTATGAAGACCGCGAGACGATCGGCCTGTTCGAGAATGAATGGAACGACTTCGACAAGTTCACACCTGAAACCCGCATGCTGCACACGACCCGGCGCAAGACACAGCCGTGGAAGGCCGGCCTGCCGATCGACTGGCGTCCCGCAGAAAAATTCCGCCTGTTCCCGCCGGTCGCCTGGCTGATGCGCGCGCGACGCCACATCTTCGGTGAATATGCCCTGCTGGGCCACTACAAGGTCCATCCCGACCCGAACCAGGAGGCCTTTTTCTTCGGGCTTCTGAAAGAATGCATCAACGAAGGCAAGGTCAGCGAGGAATTCGTCCGTGAACAGATGGCGCAGAATCACGTGCGCCATGATGCCTTCGAGGTGCTGGACCGTACACCGGACCTGCCGCCTGCCCCGGCACATCCACTGTCCACGCCGCTGGTCAAGGCTGCCTGACCGGCAGGTAAGCCGCATGAAATAGCATTTGCCTTGGCGGGGCCTTGAATGTAGAGTTTGCAACAATAATGCAAGGAGAGCCGGGTTGAAGCCTGTCATAACGCTTTGACAAGACCCTGAGAAGTTGCAACATATCAATATACAATCTATCAAGGCCGGCAGGGATGCCTTCGCAGATTCAACGCCTGCACTACAGCAAATCACCCAGCAGCAACGCCTCGCCTTCCTGCTCCCTAACCTTGGTGGTGGCGGGGTACAGAGGAATGCGCTGATTACAGCGTCCGCCCTGCGCTCGCGCGGCTACCAGGTCGAAATGGTACTGTGCAGCGAAAAAGGCCCCCTGTTCCAGAAGATACCCGATGCCATCACCCGGACGATCCTGGACAAGGCCCCGGGCTGGCGGGGACGCATACACGCCCTGCTGGGCAACCCGTCGCTGCTGCCGGCACTCAGTCTGCCGGTACTGGCTGCCGGTAAACCCTCCCGCACCCTGCGCTACCTGCCGGCACTCACGGACTACCTGAAACACTCACAACCGGATGTACTTTTCGCCGCAACAACCTACCAGAATATCGAGGCCATACTGGCGCGTAACGCCGCCCGGGTGAATACACGGATTGCCGTTACCCAGAGCACCAACCTTTCCAGCTGGCACCAGGTATCGGGCGAATGGCGAAGACGCTACTTGTTACCACTGCTGCGCCGCAGTTACACCCGTGCCGATGCGATTATTGCCGTATCCAATGCCGTTGCCGATGACCTGGCCAGCTACGCACGACTCGACCGCAAGCTTATTTCGACGATCTATACCCCACTGGTGCCCTCGAACATACAAGACCGGGCAGCGGAACCCGCCGAGCACCCGTGGTTCGATAACCAGGACATTCCGGTCATTCTTGCCGTTGGCCGACCGGGGCGTGCGAAGGACTACCCGACCCTGCTGCGTGCCTTTGCCCTGCTGCACAAGAAACGCCGGGCGCGCCTGATTATTCTTGGCGAGGCACGTGATCCGCACAAGAGCCAGGAGCGCAAGGGGAAACTTCTGGCCCTGATCAGTGAGCTGGGCGTATCGGAAGACGTGGACATGCCGGGCTACACACACAACCCGTATCGCTACATGGCACGCGCCTCCCTGCTCGTCCTGTCATCCGTGTACGAAGGTTTCCCGAGTGTCGTACCTGAGGCACTGGCCTGTGGTTGCCCCGTAGTCAGTACACGCTGCCCCGGGGGGGTCACCGAGGCACTGGATGAAGGCCGTTATGGAAAGCTGGTCCCTGTCGGTGATGATCGCGCCATGGCTGATGCTATTTACGCAACGCTTGAGGAAACACCACAGCGTGACATGCTCATGGAACGTGGATCCTCATTTTCCATCCAGCGCAGTACCGATGCTTATGAGTCACTGGTTTCGTCACTGACAGGCTGTGATTGACTCACACCAACGAACAGCCCAAGCGGTAACCAGAAAAACAGCCACAACTCTTTTGGACGTGTAATCAGGCGGTCGACATCGGGTGCAATCACCACAAATGCGAACACCAGTAACGGCACAATATATTTTGCCCGGCTGCAGCCGTTGCGGATGACCTGCCTGGCAAACCCGGCCAGCATGACAAGAAATATCGTCAGTCCCACAATCCCGCCATCACGCAGGAAACCCAGGTAACTGCTGTGTGTGTGCTGGAACTTCCTCCCTTCCACCACCACCGTGGTGTCAGACAGGTAACCATGCCCCAGCCATGGCGCATCGGCAATATGTACCAGGGCCTTTTTCCAGATCAGTGGCCGCCAGTGCAGGTCCATGGAAAATCGGTCGAATACTTCCGGAAAAGCAGCCAATGCCCCCACCATGATCACCGCCAACAATGCAAATATGGCCAGCGCAACCCTGCGACCGAAACAGAAAGGCATGGCGACCAGAGCAGCCAGCAGACCCAGCATGGCTGTGCGACTGTGCGTCAGCAGAATCGCGGAGGCCAGGACAAGAAAGGCCACACCATACAAAACACGTAGCGACAGAGCCCGTGACACCACGGCATAATACAATGCCAGCAAGGTAAAGGCCCCGTAGGCACAGCCGGCCAGAATGGCATTATCGATACGGCCTGTCGGTTCCAGCCTGGACACGGGGAAGGGACGGGTGGCATACCAGCTGATGATCGAGATAACCGCCATCAACGCGATACCTGCCACGAGCAACTTCAGCAGGAGATCGAATTCTTCCGGGTAGCGCCGAACCAGGGTGGCGGTAATAACAACAAAAATGACAACCTGCACCCACCACCCGGCCAGGGTGGCGAACGCAGCCGGTTCCAGATTATCGCTCCAGAGCCCGCTCAACAACTGGTAGGACAGCCACGCCAGCAATAACCTGAACAGGCCGCTCTTCCAGAGCAAGGGGAGTTCCCTGTACGCCAGAAACAGGCCCGGAAGCAGTACTGCCAGGTAATAAAACTTGTAATGCAGTGGACGGTCGGGGAAAAAGAAAAAGCCTGATACAAAGAT
>JALVCM010000151.1 GCA_027010005.1 Thiohalobacter sp. | reverse complement strand
GTACCAGGCCTGCAAATCGTAGAACCCCGAGGTGTTGTCGCTGGTTCTGACAGTTTCCAGACGATCCATCAGGACAGAGTAGAAATTCTTTTCATCGGCAAACCGTGGACGTGGCACATCGCCAAAGCCATAGCCCTCCGAGTAAGCATGTGGATCACGCGCATTCTCAGGTGGTGAACCGCCCTGCATCGCTGCTTCCTGCGCCTGTGCGACTGACAGGCCCAGCACCAGGGCAACAGCTATAAGGCAAGTGGATTGCTTTTCCAGCATCGTTGCATTTTCCATCATTCGATTACCCTGCATCAGGCCACCACCACTTCGCGGAACATCCCCGCATCCATGTGGTACAGGAGATGGCAGTGCCAGGCCCAGCGGCCGAGCGCATCTGCATTGACGAGGAAGCTGACGCGTTGCGCCGGCTGTACACTGATAGTATGCCGGCGCGCCAGAAATGAGCCGTCGGGTGATTCCTGCTCACTCCACATCCCGTGCAGGTGCATGGGATGGGTCATCATCGTATCGTTGTGCAGGATGACCCGCACTCGTTCGCCATGACGGAAATGCACCGGTGTGGACTTTCCAAACTCAAGACCATCGAGCGACCAGGTATAGCGTTCCATGTTGCCAGTAAGGTGAAGTTCAATATCACGTTCGGCATCGCGCGGGTCGAGTGGTCCACCAATCGTATGCAGATCGGCATAGGTCAGCACACGCCGGCCGTTATTGCGCAAACCGATGCCTGGGTCATCCAGGTTGGTGCGCGGTGTATCGACACGCATATCCACGCTGGCCCCGTATTCGGTTCTGGCATGACGCACGTGCACAGGGTTCCCACCCCTCGCCATGGAGCCATGCTTCATCCCTTCCATACCCTGCCTGCCGCTCATACCACCTTGCGCCATACTGCCCATCATGTCTGTCATGGTCAGCCATTCCGGCTCGTCCAGTTCGGGGACTTCAGCCTCCATGCCGGTACGTGGCGCCAGGGTGCCCCGGGCATAACCGGTACGGTCCATGGCCTGGGCAAAAATGGTGTAGGCCCGGTCTTCTTTCGGCTCGACAATCACGTCATAGGTTTCACCCGGGCCGAAACGGAATTCATCCACTGTAACCGGTTCGACATCCTGACCATCGACATGCACGACTGTCATTTTGAGACCGGGAATACGTACATCAAAGAAACTCTGGGTACCACTGTCGATAAAGCGCAACCGCACCCGCTCCCCTGGCCTGAACAGACCTGTCCAGTTACCTGCCGGGGTCATACCGTTAGTTAAAAAGGTATAGGTATAGGCCGATATATCTGCCAGATCGGTCGGGTTCATACGCATGCGGTTCCACATACGACGTCTGTCGATCGCAGTACCCAACCCCTTGTCCGAGACATCCCGAAGAAAATCACCGGCGGTAAGCTGGTTAAAATTGTAGTAGTCGCTCTGCTTTTTGAGCTTGGCAAAAACGGTCAGCGGGTCTTCGTCGGTCCAGTCGGATAACTGAACGACGTAATCGCGGTCAGCCCGGATCCGGTTGCCCTCGGCCGGGTCAATGATGATGGCACCATACATGCCGGTCTGTTCCTGGAATCCAGTATGGGAGTGGTACCAGTAGGTGCCTGACTGCTGTACCTTGAAGCGGTAGACAAACGTTTCTCCCGGCGCAATACCGGTGAAACTGACGCCTGGCACACCATCCATCCGGTAAGGAAGAATAATCCCGTGCCAGTGAATGGAAGTGGATACCGGAAGCCGGTTTGTCACTCGCAGGGTAACCGTATCCCCTTCACGCCAGCGCAGGATCGGTGCCGGGATCGAACCATTAATGGTCGTGGCCATGCGCGGCTTGCCCGTGTAGTTCACCATCGTCTCGGCAATGGTGAGATCGAACACCGTACCGGTAAGTACGGGTGCCATACCGGTCGCTGTCCCGGGGGCCTGTTGCGCCCAAACCGGCCTCAGCAAGGGAGACAGTCCAAGCAGTGCTCCACTCGCAGCAAGACCCTGCACGAATCGCCGCCGGGAATGATCCGGGGTCGTTATGGAATGTGCTAAGGTGCGTTTCATCCTGCTTCGATCCTCTGTGTGTACTCGCTGTCTCAGTCTGGCTGCTCAGTGGCACACAAGGTAGCAATAGTCCGCTTTCTCTGACATGACACAGGCATTACAATTTTGTCATGCTTGCGTCATCTTTACGCCAGTTAGCACTGTGTAGTATGGCGACATGCTTAAGGGTAGTTCAGATCAATACGTCACACCGGCACAGGCCAATATGACGGGGATACTGAAAGGACTTTTTATTAGTTGGGTATTTACACGGATTACCAATGAAACTCCTGATCGTTGAAGACGAAAGTAAAATTGGCGACTACCTGCGGCAAGGACTCAGCGAGGCCGGCTTTACGGTAGATCTGGCCCGTAACGGGCTGGATGGCCACCACCTGGCCATGACCGAGGAGTTCGATCTGCTTATCCTCGACGTCATGCTGCCGGACATCGATGGCTGGAAAATCCTCAAGTCCCTGCGCGAATCCGGCAAACACGTCCCCGTACTGTTTCTTACCGCACGAGACAGCGTCGATGATCGCGTCAAAGGGCTGGAACTCGGTGCTGACGACTACCTGGTCAAGCCTTTCGCCTTTTCCGAACTGCTGGCACGGGTACGTACCCTGTTACGTCGCGGTACTGCGCCGACCAACGAGACAAAACTGACAGTCGCCGACCTCGAACTCGATTTAATGGGCCGGCGTGTTACACGTGCCGGGAAACACATACAACTCACTGCCAAGGAATTCGCCTTGCTGGAACTGCTTGTGCGGCGTCAGGGTGAAGTGCTGCCACGCTCCCTGATTGCCTCCCAGGTCTGGGATATGAACTTCGACAGCGATACCAACGTGATCGATGTGGCTATCCGCCGGCTCCGTGCAAAAATTGATGAGAATTTTGAACCAAAGCTGATCCACACCCGTCGAGGTATGGGTTATATGCTCGATAATCCCGATGCCGGCTGAAGCACGGACGATGCGACGCCCTCCCTCACTGACGCTACGGCTGACAGTACTGTTTGGTATTGTGGCTATTGTGGTGTTCTCGGGGTTCGGCTGGCTGATCGAAAACTCGATAAAACACCATTTTGCCGAGGAAGATGCCAAGGAACTCGATACCATGGCCCAGGCCGTTCAGCAGGCCATTACATCCAGCACATCCGGTGATGCACCCTCACTTCTCTCACAAAGATTTGATGATATCCTGGTGGGCCACCATGGTTCATCACTGTATATCGTTGACCCGAACGGGAAAGTGCTCTATTCCAGTCCCGGTCCGGACCTGTCTGCACTGGCAACCTCTCATGAAGATCGCGGCTTTCAGGAATGGACTGACGGTACTCATCAGTTTCATACCCTGGTACGGCATGTACGTAATGGAGCAACAGCCGGCAATGCAGGCTACACGATCGCAGCCGCACTACCCACTGACTTCCACATACAATTCCTCAGGAATTTTCGCCATACCCTCTGGCTCATGGTCGCCAGCGGTTTTGCTATCACCAGCCTCATGGGCTGGATTGCGGTCCGCTATGGGCACGAACCCCTGCACCACATCATCAACCAGATCCGCCACATCAGTGCAAATGAACTGAATACACGGCTGTCACCGGAAACTGTCCCTCGGGAACTGACTGATCTGGCAGTCTCATTCAATGAAATGCTTGAGCGGATGGAGGAAGCCTTTAACCGCCTGTCCAATTTCTCCGCTGATATTGCCCACGACCTGCGTACACCGGTAACCACCATGATGACGCAGGCCCAGGTTGCACTTTCCCAGGCGCGGACTGTTGAGGAATACCAGGAGATCCTCTACTCGAATATCGAAGAGTACGAGCATATGGCGCAGATGATCAATGACATGCTTTTCCTCGCCAAGGCAGACAATGACCCGGGTAACCTGAACATCACTGACGTGAATCTGGCCGATGAAGTGAATGTACTGTTCGAGTTTTACGAGGCATGG
>JALVCM010000150.1 GCA_027010005.1 Thiohalobacter sp. | reverse complement strand
CTGCCGGAATCCGAGCGCCTGCAATTTCTCGCCGGGCAGTACATTGAGTTTATTCTCAAGGACGGGCGTCGGCGTGCCTTTTCCATTGCCAATGCACCACACCAGGACGAATACCTTGAACTGCATATCCGCCACGTGCCGGGGGGTTCGTTTACCGGGCACGTGTTTGATGAAATGAAGGATCGGGCACTGCTGCGTATCGAAGGCCCGCTGGGCACCTTCTACCTGCGCGAGGACTCTGACCGTCCCATTCTGATGATGGCAGGTGGCACCGGTATCGCCCCGCTCAAGGGCATGATAGACCATGCCAGGTACATCGGTATCGACCGTCCCGTTCACCTGTTCTGGGGTGTCAGCTCGAAGCGTGACCTGTACCTGCAGGAAGAACCACGGCGCTGGGAACAGGGCAGCAGCACCTTCAGTTATACCCCCGTGCTCTCGGACCCGGCACCGGAAGACCACTGGGAAGGTAAAACCGGCCTGGTGATGAATGCCCTGCTCGAGGCCCACCCGGACCTCGGCAACTACGACATCTATATGAGTGGTCCACCCGCCATGATCGAAGCGGCAACGCCGGTATTTGCACAGCACGGCGCCAGCCTGGACCACATGTATTCCGATGCCTTCGAGTTTGCACAGGATGTACTGGATAAAATAGCCCGTGAAAAGCAGGCGGCTGATTAATCAGGTTCTATAAAACTGTCAGTGACCCAGCATTTCGATGCGGTCTGGTTTGACGGCTTGAAGCACAGGATTTTCTGCGACCGCCGGTACAGGGGACTCCACAACCGGTGCCGGTAACGACAGTCCCTTGCGATAGCATTCCGCTGCCGCATCAGGATCACCGAGCTGCTCCAGCAGGTCGCCCAGCAAGCGATAGGCTTCCGCAGCAGGTTGTATTCCGATACTGGCTTCCAGGTAGCTGCGCGCCTTGCCCCAGAGCTTGTTGCGCAGGCTTATCTTGCCAAGTGTCAGCAACAGGACGGCATCCTTGCCGTGCTTCACCAGCCACT
Source organism: Thiohalobacter sp. (assembly GCA_027010005.1). Lineage (GTDB taxonomy): Bacteria > Pseudomonadota > Gammaproteobacteria > DSM-19610 > DSM-19610 > Thiogranum. The sequence goes on along the minus strand of JALVCM010000150.1, from coordinate 2,992 downwards.
TCTCGGCCGTAGCCTGCTGAGCTGTGCTGTCACAGCCTTCCAGCTCACCATACAGGTAGACCAGCCGGTCATCCCAGTATTCAGCGAGCTGTTCACGCAACAGGCTTTCCGCCTGGTCATATTCACCAAGCCGCACCAGTTGTTCGATATACAGGGCCAGCAGGGCATGCTCCTGGCGAACCGGAGGCGGCAACTGTGTCCAGCCGGTTTTCAGCGTCTCGACATCCTGTGCCGAGGTCAGCTCGCGTATCCGCTCCCGGTACACCTGCACCGCCAGTCTTTGCCATTGATCATGGTCCAGGACTTCGCTGCGCCGCAATTCGGGCAGCAGCTCGCGCAGGCTCCCCCAGTCCTGTTGCCCGAGATACAACTGCATCTGCAGGCGTAGCGAGTTACGGTTGTGTGGCATCAGGGTACGCAGGTGCGCCAGTGTCGTCTGTGCCTGGTCGAGCTGGTTTCGTGCGAGTTGCAACTCGGCCTGTACCAGGCAAATGGCTGATTCTGCCGCCGGAAAGCGCTTGAGCGCCAGCGCCAGGTATCGATCACGGCGCACGTCCGCACCCAGCCGGTTGGCAGCATGCGCGGCCGACAGGCAAGCCGCAAGCGGCACACGCGGGTCATCGACCAGGCGGCCGAGCTGACGCTCGGCGCGCTCCAGCTTTCCACTGACAAGTTCAATGATGGCCGCGTCATAGCGCCGGGAAAGTCGCTGCAACTGGCGCTGGCCAGACCAGTGCCGGATCCGTACCGGTACACGCCATAACCCGGCCAGTGTGCGTAGCACCAGGTAGCCGATGAGCAGGACAATAATGAAAACCACCAGTGAGGTTTCCACGCTGACCTTGCCGTAACCAATCAGGACATACCCGGGATCGGGCAAGGCAAACAATGCCGCGGCAACAGAAGCCAGCAGCACCAGTACGCCGATTAACAGGGATTTCATGGCGCAGCCTCTGCCGCCGCCGGCGCTTCCTCCACGGGAGGTGTAGCAGTTTCAGCTGTCCCGTCCCCTGCACTGTCTGTTGCCGGCGCCGGCGTGGCCAGCGGTTTTTCAGTCGCGGCAGGTACTACCAGGGCTTGCTGCTGTTTCTGTAACTCACGCAATAACTGCAGGGATTTTGAGACATCCGGCAGTTCGGGGCGGATATCGACAGCCGCCAGTTCAGTGAGCCCTTCCACCATGGCCGCTACCGCCGGGTCCTCGCTGTCAAACCAGTCTTTCAGCCAGGCCACCGCGGTCTCCAGTGCCTGTCGGTAGGCCTGCCGGTCCTCGCGCAACAATGCCAGCCGCGCGGCGGCCAGTTGCAATCTCAGGTTTTCTTTCAGGAACCAGACCCGTTCCGGGGGCAACATGGGTGTCACCGGCCTGTCGTGTTCACGAATCAGAAACAGTTCTTTCAGGGCTGTCCAGATAACTTGTGGCAACTCACGCCAGTCACCAGCTGTATGCGTGGTATCGAACGATGTTATTTCCGGCTTCGGTGGCTCATAACGGCTGCCTGCGACCGGCAGGCTGTCGACGCGTTGTAAATCATCCGCCAGACGCAGTGAGATACCGTCAAAATCCACCTCCGGGACTTCACGCAGACGGTTTAAGTCCTGTGCCAGCTGTTTCCGCACCGGTAACAATTGCGGGTCGGCGAGTTCAAGCAGGCGGGCATCGGCACTGTTCAGTGCGGCAACAGCCGTCCGCCGGTCGCGACGCAGCTGCAGGCTTTCACTGGCGATACGCAGCAGGTATTCAACCTCGGCCAGCGTCCAGCCCGTCTCACTGCGATTGACCTGTGAGGCAAGGCGATTGAGGCGTGCTGCCAGTGCGGACTGGCCCCCGGCCAGCTCGCCCAGCTGTTGTTCAATGTCACGTCGACCCGACTGCCAGTCATTATCCAGCGTCTGCAGCCTGTTTTGCAGCGGCTGAAGCTTCTGCTCCAGTTGAGGCACGAGCCCTGACTGCTCGCCGTTCAGTTGCTGCAACTGTGTCCAGATAAAGTAGCCACCCACAGTCAGCCCGATGGAAATACCCAGCGCCAGCAGGGCGAACACCAGTGACAATGACGATGGCTGCCGGGCAACGGGCTTTTCCCTGTCACCCGGGGTATCGGCCTTATGCTCGTGGCTGGTGGTTTTCGGCAGGCGTTTCCTGGTCTGGCTCATGGCTGCTCACGGATTATTAGTCTGGCTGAAATCAGGTTGTTATTGTACCGGATACTGGCGCTTCACACTGCGCGCAGCAGATTCAGCTGCACCATGCGCACAGTGCGTCCAGTACGGCGTCATCGGTGGCATTGGCCGCCAGTACCGGTGGCGACCTAAACCCCATGCGACCGGCGACCGGCAGCATACGCTCGCTGACGACCAGCAGTGGCGTATCACGTAACAGGGCCTTGCCTTCATCGTCCAGCATGGCAAACAGGTTCTCCAGGCTTTCCACGCTGTTGACCTGTACCACATCGATTTCACCGGCACGCCAGGCATCGACCAGTACCGTACTGTCCGTGTCCGGGCGTGAGCGCCGGTAGGCTTCAACATACTCGACCTGTGCACCGCGCTCACGCAGGGTATCTGCCAGGTACTCACGGCCGCCATTGCCGCGAAAAATCAGCACCCGCAAACCTGTCACATCCTGCAATACATCCAGTTCCAGCAGTGCCTCACTGTTGAAATGTTCCTGCGGGCAAAGATCGACCTGCACACCGAAGTTTTCCAGTGCTTCGGCGGAACGTCGTCCGATGACAGCGGTCCGTACTGCGACCGGCCAGTCACGTTGTGCCAGGATGCAGGTCAGGGCATGTTCAACCGCATTGGCGCTGATAAAAATGGCGATATCAAAATCATCCAGCTGCGCCACACATTCTTCAAGTGGACGGCCGTCGTGGGGTGCTGTGATTTCCAGTACCGGAAAGCGAATGGCTCGACCGCCAAGTTGCTCGATGCGTTGACACAGGCCCTCCGCCTGGTGCGCCGGCCGGGTAACCAGCACACCGCAGTGCTG
>JALVCM010000149.1 GCA_027010005.1 Thiohalobacter sp. | reverse complement strand
TTTGGTTAAACTGATACTGTCAGATCAAGCCCCCGCTTTACTCACCAAGATTTTTTCGCTCTATGGTGTAACTATAGAACAAGTCATACCCTCTTGTGTAGTAGATCGTTGGTTAATAAATAAATTTAATTTATTCACTGATAACTTACCGTTAATCAGCGGATTTATGGGCGCCAACTTAAGCCCCTTTCCGTAACTTTAGACTTTTGTCTAGTGTGCCTCGTCCCAATTATCGCCAACACCTGCTTCGACCAGCAGTGGGACCGAAAGTACTGTGGCCGTTTCCATATGCTGGCAGATTTCCTTGCGGGCAACCGCGACGTCGGACGCCGCCACCTCAAACACCAGTTCGTCATGCACCTGCATAATCATTTTGACGCTGCTCATTTCAGTTTTAATCCATTCATACACAGACAGCATGGCTTTTTTAATAATGTCGGCCGCCGACCCCTGCATCGGCGCATTGATCGCAGTACGCTCCGCCGCCTGCCGGCGCTGTGCATTGCGTGCCCGGATATCCGGCAGGTAAAGGCGCCGGCCAAACAGGGTCTCCACGTAACCCTGGTCACGTGCCAGTTCACGGGTCGATTCCATATAGGCTTTTACGCCCGGGTAACGTTCAAAATACAGATCAACATACAGTTGTGCCTCGCCACGCGGGATGCCCAGTTGTTTGGCGAGCCCGAATGCCGACATGCCATAGATCAGGCCGAAGTTGATGGCCTTGGCCGATCGCCGTTGATCGGTAGTGACCGCATCCGGGTCGACACCGAAAACCTCGGCCGCCGTGGCACGGTGAATGTCCTCACCTTTTGCAAACGCCTGCACCAGCCCTTCGTCACCGGACAGGTGTGCCATGATGCGCAACTCGATTTGTGAATAGTCGGCCGCCAGGATCAGGCAACCCGGTTCAGCAACAAATGCCTGTCGGATACGCCGTCCCTCGGCCGTGCGAATCGGAATATTCTGTAAATTGGGATCCGATGAAGACAACCGCCCGGTGGCGGCAACCGCCTGGTGATAGGAGGTATGCACACGGCCGGTGCGCGGGTTGACCATCTGCGGCAGCTTGTCGGTATAGGTCGACTTGAGCTTGCTCAACGACCGGTATTCCAGAATCAGTTTCGGCAGCGGGTAGTCCAGTGCCAGTTCCTGCAACACCGGCTCGGCCGTGGAGGGTGCACCTTTCGGCGTTTTGGCCAGCACCGGTAACTGCTGCTTGTCGAACAGGATGGCCTGTATCTGTTTCGGTGAACCCAGGTTGAACGGCTCGCCGGCCAGCGCATGTGCTTCGGCCTCGACCTCCTGCATACGCGCAGCCAGTTCGCTGCTTTGTTGTCTGAGCATCTCCACGTCGACCCTGACACCGGTACGTTCGATATCGCCCAGTACCGGAACCAGTGGCAGCTCCAGGGTTTCATAGAGTTCGCGCAGGCGCGGTTCGGCTTCCAGCTTCGGCCACAGTTTCCGGTGCAGACGCAGCGTCATGTCGGCATCTTCGGCGGCATAGGGCGCGGCCGTTTCCAGCGGCACCTGGTTAAAGGTCAGCTGCTTCGCACCCTTGCCGGCCACGTCCTGGAACTTGATATTGCTGTGCCCCAGGTATTTCTGGCACAGGGAATCGAGATCGTGACGACTGGCAGTACTGTCCACCACGTAGGATTCCAGCATGGTGTCGTGGGCGATACCGTTCAGCTCGACACCATGATTGGCCAGTACGCTGCGATCATATTTCAGGTGATGGCCCAGTTTTGCCACAGCCGGGTCGGCCAGCAGGGGGCCAAGCTGGCGGAACACGTCGTCACGCTTCAGCTGGTCGGGCGCACCGGGGTAATCGTGCGCCACCGGCAGGTAAGCCGCCTGTCCGGGCTCGACGGCAAACGACAGGCCGACCACTTCGGCCTGCATGTAATCCAGGCTGGTGGTTTCCGTATCGAATGCGATCAGCTTCGCCTCGCGCAAGCGCGTCAGCCAGACACCAAAGTCCTCCTGCGTGAGGATGGTCTGGTAATCATTCTGTTCCGTGTCTGCTTTGCGTTCCCGCACAGACTCACTGCCATCATCCAGCTGGCGTAACCAGGTCCGGAATTCCAGGTCCTCGAACCAGCGGCGCAGGGCCTCCGCGTCCGGCTTCGAAACCTGCATGTCGTCCAGGTCAACATCGAGGTCAACGTCACAACGAATGGTGGCCAGTTGCTTTGACAGGGCCAGCTGGTCGAGCGAGGCGCGCAGGCTTTCCCCGACCTTGCCCTTGATCTCGTCCGCGTGTGCCACCAGGTTGTCCAGCGTGCCGTACTGCGCCAGCCACTTTGCCGCAGTCTTGGGACCGACTTTCGGCACACCGGGAATGTTGTCACTGGTATCTCCGACCAGCGCCAGGTAGTCGATGATCTGGTCCGGGCGTACCCCGAACTTCTCCGGCACGGTTTGCTCGTCGAGCACACTGTCATTCATGGTGTTGATCAGGGTGACATGGGGATTGACCAGCTGGGCCAGATCCTTGTCACCGGTGGAAATGACAGTGTGCCAGCCGGCGGCCTCGGCCTTTTTTGCCAGCGTACCGATGACATCGTCTGCCTCAACGCCCGGTACCTGCAACAATGGCAGCCCCATGGCACGCACGATCTCCAGCAGGGGTTCGATCTGCGAGGAAAGTTCTGGCGGCATCGAAGGCCGGTTGGCCTTGTAGGCTTCAAACAGTTCGTCACGGAAGGTCTTGCCCTTCGCATCGAACACCACGGCGACACGTTGCGGATGGTAGGTATCGATCAGTTTGCGCAACATGTTGACCACACCGTAGATGGCGCCGGTGTCCTGGCCTTTTGAGCTGGTCAGTGGCGGCAGTGCATGGAAAGCGCGATAAAGATAGGACGAGCCGTCCACCATAATGAACGGCGGCTGTTGATCGGAGGTCATGTTCTGTGGATCCCGGTTAAATTCACTGCTGATGGTAGCATTCCCGGGCGTAGTGCTGGAAAATGGAATCCTCAGCGCCACGCGCACCGCGCCATTTGAAGGACCGCACCATGCCGAGTTTCACCAGGTTACTGTTACTGCCCCTGTCGTTGCTGGCAGGCCACGCACTGGCCGTCGACGAACCGCAAGTCCCGAATACCGCACCGCCACCCACACCCAGTGAACGCGCACAGGAACAGATCGAGCCCGAGGTCAACATCATCCAGCGTGATGGCAAGAAAATCGAGGAATACCGGGTCAACGGCAGGCTGTACATGATCAAGGTTACGCCGAAAGGCGCGCCACCCTACTACCTGATCGATACTGATGGTGACGGTTCGCTGGACAGCCGGCCGTCGGAAATCGAACCGGACCTGCTGATTCCCAGCTGGGTACTGTTCCGCTGGTAACACCCCGCTATCCACTCGCACGCGAGCCGGTATAATCCGCGCCCATGTCAGCCTCTGTTTTTGTTTCCCTGTCCGACCGTCTCGATCGTGTCAGTACCACCCTCGGCCGCGCCACGGCCTGGCTGGGTCTTGCGCTGGTGCTGGTCACCTTTATGGTCGTGGTGCTTCGCTACCTGCTCGACAGCGGCTCGATCGCCATGCAGGAGTCGGCGCTTTACCTGCACGCCACACTTTTTATGCTGGGTGCCGCCTGGACACTGAAAATTGATGGTCACGTGCGTGTTGATGTGCTGTACCGGCACTTCAGTGCCCGTGGCAAGGCGGCTGCGGACCTGTTCGGCACACTGGTGTTCCTGTTGCCAACCTGTGTCTTCCTGCTGTGGATCAGCCTGGACTATGTCGAAGCGGCCTGGCGGGTGCACGAAGGCTCGCCGGAAGCCGGCGGACTGCCGTTTGTCTACCTGCTCAAAACCCTGATCCCGGTGACTGCCCTGTTGTTGATCGTGCAGGGCATCAGCCAGCTGTTGCGCCGCGTCGGTGAACTCCTGCACCCCACGGACCTGCCACATGGCTGAAGGCACGGTAGCGCTGTGGATGTTCGGCACGGTATTCGCCTGCCTGTTGATCGGTTACCCGGTCGCATTCACG
>JALVCM010000148.1 GCA_027010005.1 Thiohalobacter sp. | reverse complement strand
GCGGTTCCTCAGGCGCATGGACGACCCGTGCCACATCACGAATATAGATTGGCGAACCACCCCGTGTAGCGACGACCAGACTGCCGATTTCATCTGCTGTATGCAGGAAGGCACCGGTATAGACTGTGAATGCATTGTCACTGGCTTCCAGTGATCCGGCCTGTATCTGCTGATTGGCCGCACGTATGGTTTGTGCAAGCTGATCCAGTGTCAGATTGAAACCCGCCAGGCGTTCCGGGTTGACCTCGATCTGGACCTGTTCGGCACGACCACCGACCACAAACCCCTGGCCGGAATCGGGCACTTCGCGCAAACGCTGCAACACATCGACACCCAGCGTGCGCAACGCCGCATCGTCAACCGAATCCGAAGAAAGCGTGATCGTTACCACCGGTACATCATTGATACCTTTCGGCTTGACCAGCGGCATGGCCACACCGGGCGGTATCTTGTCCAGGTTGGACTGTATCTTGTCATGTACCTTGACGATGGAAGGCCCCAGCGGTTCACCGACCAGGAACCGCACTGTCACAATCGCCTGGCCACGCTGACTGGCGGAGTACACATGTCGCACACCCGGTATCTGGCTCATGATACGTTCCAGCGGCTCTGTTACCAGGCTGGTAACCTGCTCGGCCGATGCACCGGGATACTGCACATACAGGTCAACCATCGGCACCGAAATTTCCGGATCTTCCTGGCGCGGGGTAAACATCAGGCCCAGTAAACCAATAAACAGGGCCGCTACCATCATCAACGGTGTTATCGGTGAATCGATAAAGTTACAGGCAATACGCCCGGCAATACCCAGGTGTTTATTCTCGACCTCTTCCCGGTCGCGGATCTCCAGCAGCTCCGGGTCGGTTTCGGTATGGGTCGTATTGTCGGTGCTATCAGTCATAACAGGCACACCACAGGCAACCGTTCATCATGGCCGCTTACTCCACTCCGGAGAAGTCCTGGCTGGCGGGACCGCGTATATGCGTTCACCCACTTTCAACCCGGACAGGACAGCCACCTGGTTGTTACTGATGTAATCACCCAGCCGGATCAGGCGCAGTTCCTTGCCGTTGTTCTCTGTTGCCACATAGACGGCCGGCAGACTGCCACGCCACAGCACGGCACTATCAGGTATGACCGGGACATCCTGTGTATTGGAAGATTCTTCCGGTACCATGACTTCGGCATACATACCCGGGCCACCCGGCACACCGACAGGAAGGTCAAACTTGACGACGACGGTATGTCGCACCGGGTCTGCAGTCGGGAAGATCTGCGCCACACGTGCATCGACACGCACATTACCGACATCGATCCTGACCGGTACCAGCATGCCCTTCTTTAACCCGCCCATGAGACGTACCGGCACATTGACCTGTACCTGCAGATAGGTCAGGTCAGCGTATTCAACCAGTGGCTGGCCGGGCTGCACGGTGTCACCCTTTTCCACCATCTTCTTGATGATGACACCGTCGAATGGTGCAAAAGACCGGGTGTCGCGCAGTTTGGCGTCGATCTGTTCCAGCTGTGACCGGGCTGCTGCCAGTTGTGCCTGCGCCTGGCTGAGCTGTGTACCCCGGGCATACAGGTTGGCGCGTTCATCCACCCAGCGGTTACCGCCATAATTGCCCGGCATAAAACTCTGGGAAAAAGGCTGGGTAAACATCTGGTCAAACATCGCGGGCATTCCCATGCCGCCAGAACGCGAAATACTGCGGTCCTGTGGTGACCAGATCTCACGGTCATACTGAACCCGTGCATTGGCAATCTGCGACTGTGCTACCGCGATCTGCGACTGCACCTCGCGGCGTTTTGCCAGCAATTGCGAATCGTCAATGGCAACCAGGATGTCATCCTTTTTGAACTTGTCGCCCTCGGTACCGGCTATCATGTCGACACGCCCGGGAATCTGCGCCGTCAACGTCACCTGTTTATACGCGACAACCGTACCCCCCAGAGTCACAGCACTGGCCGCACTGCTCGACTGAACCGTCACGATCTGGCTACCGACT
>JALVCM010000147.1 GCA_027010005.1 Thiohalobacter sp. | reverse complement strand
CTCGGTCTCGTCTTTCACCCGGATCAGCGTCGCAACCGGGCCGAACAACTCCTCGGACCAGGCGGCCATACCTTCCTTGACACCTGCCAGTACGGTTGCCGGGTAGAATGCCCCCGGCCCCTCGGGAATCTCGCCACCGGCAAGCAATGTTGCACCACCCTGCAGCGTACGCTGGACCTGGTCGTGCAGACCATCGCGTAAATCCACCCTCGCCTGCGGACCAATGTAAACACCTTCCCCGGCCGGGTCGCCCATTTTGAGTTGCTTTACCGCACTGACAAACTTCTGCTCGAACTCGTCATACACCGCATCGACAGCAATGAAACGTTTTGCGGCGATGCAACTCTGCCCGCTGTTCTGGTAACGCCCGACAATACCGACTTTAACGGCCTTGTCGATATTGGCATCCTCCAGCACGATAAAAGGATCAGAACCCCCCAGCTCCAGCACGCATTTTTTCAGCACCTTGCCTGCTTCGCTGGCCACGGCACGACCGGCCGCCACGCTTGACGTAATGGTTACGGCGGCAACCCGGGGATCGTGGATGACCTCGGTGGTCCGGGGCACACCAATAATAAGGGAACGAAACAGGTCTTCCGGGAAACCGGCTTCGCGGAAAATGTCCTCGATCAGCAATGCACATCCAAACACATTGGGTGCATGTTTCAGCAGGGCACCATTACCCGCCATCAGTGATGGTGCGGCAAAGCGGAACACCTGCCACAACGGAAAGTTCCAGGGCATCACAGCCAGCACGACGCCTAGCGGCTTGTAGGTCACAAAACTGTGGTGTGCCTCGGTTGCCACATCTTCCGTAGCAAGAAAACGCTCGCCATTCTCCGCGTAATAGTCACAGGCCCAGGCACATTTTTCGACTTCCGCGAGCCCCTGAGGCCAGATCTTGCCCATTTCGCGCATCATGACCTGCGCATAGGCTTCCTTGTTCTTGCGCAACACAGCGGCTACCGCTTTCATCAACCGGGCTCGCTCGGAAAACGGGGTGCCTGCCCAGTCCTGCTGTGCACTCTGACACTTCGCCAGTATGCCCCCCACCTCATCGGGTGACATCTCCGTGTAGCTTTCGACTTTCTCACCGGTCGCGGGATTGATAATATCGAAGGTCATTCGCGGCTCCTTTGCCTGCCATCCTGTGCTGTCAACTCTAACACCTGCGCCCGGTGTGTAAACCTCTACCCAGGCGGCTCGACATTCTACAGCTCCCGTCTACCCTGTTACACAGGGTACAAATGCAACAGAGTGATTTCATTGTATGGGATTGTCGTGCTTTGCTCGCGATGACGGATAACCGGTATTACCCCGGCTATTTAAGGTTGCCCGGGTTCGCAATGCTGATATTACCTTTACCGGGAACCGGTTGTTCTTCTGCCTGATATACCCTGACACAGTTTCTTCCTGACTGCTTTGCATCGTACAGGGCACGGTCAGCACAGGTCATGTACTCTGAAAACTCTGACGCTGAATACCTGTCGGCCCGGTAGTTACAAACGCCTGCACTCACGGTGAACCTCACCGGCTCCCCGTCAATATTGATGACGCAGTTTTCGGTGGCCAGTCTGACTTTCTCAGCCAGCAATGCCGCATCCTGGTCACAGTGGCCCGAGGCCAGTATCAGGAATTCCTCACCCCCCATACGGAAAACAAAATCACTGGCGCGCACACTGTGCCTGATTGTCTCCGAGAAGGCCTTCAGGCAGCGATCGCCCACTGTATGACCATAGGTATCGTTAATCCGCTTGAAGTGGTCGATATCCAGCAGAATAACGGCAATGCATGATCCGTCCCGTCTCGCCCGGGCCAGCAGTTTCGGGAATATCTCATTGAGATGCCGCCGGTTGTAAAGGCCGGTCAATTCATCGGTAATAGATGACTGCAGCAGTGCCTCGTGTGCCTTCTCGACCTCTTCCTGTTTGTGGCGCAATGCTGCAATCAGATCAATAAAATGATTCAGGAGCCGGTCAATTTCTGTGTAGCCCTGTGAACGCCTCAATATCGGCAATTGTCCGTCCGCCATCTGCTGTGTCAATGTAATCAGCTTGTGGACAGGCCGGCTGAAGCGGTTAACAACCACCAGTGCGGCAGGCACCATAACAAAAAATACGACAACGGCCAGCCAGATCATGATCTGGTTGTAACGGTCCAGTGTTTTCAGCATCGCCATTTTAGGCTGCGCCAGCCACAAACGGGTCTGTACACTCTCCGCGGCGGGCAGCCTGATCCTGGCCAACTGGTATACCTCATCGTTTGCCTTGATACACATATCGACTGTATCAAACGAGTCGGGGTCAAACCGGTCAGACAGGCTGCCAAAAAGCCGCCCGCCACGCTCAAAGAACAGCCGCGTCTCATGCCCCATATCCTGGCGCATCAGCCAGCGCCCGGCCAGATCGATGAACGCTGCCACCTGGGCGATCTTCTCTCCGTGATACTCGAGTGGAACAATGGCTACCAGGTACAGGGCACCCTCGCGTTCAATATAAAAGGTACTGTTACTGACATTCATGGGCCAGCGGCCGATTTCATCGGCCACGGCTTCTGACCCGTCTCCCTGTATTACCCGGCCACCGTCCCAGGTTATCAGCACACCATCGACAGGCATGCGGGAAAAGCGCCGTTCCAGGAACCTCTCCAGCGCCTGCTCACCGGCACCAATGCGCGCAGCCGCAAAAACATAGTCAGCCACCTCCGAGTCATCCCGAATGGTTGCCGCAATACGCGCCAGCTCCACCCGCTGTTCTTCCAGACTGCGCTCGTACAGCTGGACGGCACGCCGCAAGCTGACTGTGGCGTCTTCCTGGATGGCCCAGCGCGCACCGGTATAAGACGTCAAAATGACTAACGCCACCAATGCAACGACGGCAGTCATGAGTGCAATCAACCTGGAGCGATATGAATTGAGCATAGCAATACGGATAAATTTCCTTACAAAACTAACGGCTACATTCCGGCAAAACTGAGTCCGCCCTGAACCTGTTCAGAATTCACCCGCAATGGCCGCTAACTGCAGCGTACAACCCCGGCACTGTCCCAGCCCCCCGACTGTATGCCAATACTGATTTTCCCTATTTGTGAGGTAGTTATGTCGTTTGAAAAAAATATCGGGACACTGGACATGGTTCTCCGCATCGGCTTGAGTGCAGCAGCCATTTACGCAGGATTCATCAATGCAGATATCATTAATGACAGCCTGAGTTCTCTTGTAGTCGGAATTCTCGGGGTGCTGAACCTGGTCGTGGCACTGGTCCGTTTCTGTCCACTTTATGCAGTTGCAGGCATCAATACCAACAAAATCGACTGATACCGCATGCGCCTGTCCACGCAAATGCTGACCGGGATTGTCGGCATCACCATACTTTCCCAGGTCATTTTCGCCCTGATTGCCTACTGGATCGTAGTGGATGTCGAACGGGATCACAGTTATACATTACTCGGTCACCGCGCCGATGAGGTGGCACAGAACGTTGCGGTTCCGCTCGCAACAGGCACCCTGGAAGCGCAGGCACTGGCACAGAGTGGACGGCACTTCGCGCCCGGCGTGGACATACTCGCACTGGTCGACGCAGAAGGCGTGATTGCCACTGCCGGGCCACTGGTACAGCAGTTTGATGAAAATCTGTTACGTGACAGCATCCGGCAGGTGGACAGCCTTGACAGTGGCCAGATGGAGATCGACGGGCAGGCTTTCCTGGTTATCTCCCGGCGCGTGCCCGGGCTGCCCTACCAGGTTGTCACACTCCGGAAGCAGGCCATCACACAGGAAAATCTCATCGGGAAACTCGGCAGCCGGTTCCTGGTGTTCAGTATTATCATCGTATGGGTTGCTGTCTGGATCGCCCTGTTATTTGCCGCAATGATCAATCGGAAACTGGAGGCAAAGAGCACGGCCCTGCGTCACCAGGTTACGCACGATGCGCTGACCGGTCTGCCGAACCGGGCCCTGTTTTTTCAGCAACTCGATGAGCTGATCGCTGAACCCGGTGAAATTGATATGCAACTCGCCGTC
>JALVCM010000146.1 GCA_027010005.1 Thiohalobacter sp. | reverse complement strand
CTCGAAACTGTGTATCAGGTAATTTAACGCCTTGAGCGGCGAGATGCGCCCGCAGGTCGAGACATCGATATCCACCCGGAAGGTGCTGATCCCGTTGTCCGGGTGGCTCTCGGGATAGGTATGCACGGTAACGTGACTTTTGTCGAGATGCGCAACCACCGCATCCGGCAAGGGACCGGGCGACTCCGTATTGGAAACGTCAGGCTCCCTGACGGGGTCTTCGGCAATCAGCATGGTGACGCTGGCCCCCTCCGGATCATAATTCTGGTGTGCAATATTGAGAATCGTTGCATCGATAATATTGCACACATCCGTCAGGATATGTGTCAGGCGCTCGGCATTGTAGGCCTCATCGATGTACTCGATATATTCACGACGGTCAGCAGCCGAACTGGTATAACAGATATCATAGATATTGAAACTCAGGGTCTTGGTCAGATTATTGAAACCCTGCAACCTGATTTTCTTCATGGCATGGCCCGGCATGGATGTTCACCTAGCGGTCCGCAATGGGTGGATGATAGATCATCTGTACAATAACCTGCTCGGGTCCGACACAATAAAAACTGCGCGCACCGTCCCGGTGTGTGCGTGGCTCCGATTTCATCTCAATACCATTCGCCAGCAGATAGCGGTACCAGTCATCCACGTCATCCGCCGTCTTCAGGATAAAACCAATATGGTCCAGTAACTGACCCTGTTCTGCAGGCGCCACCTGGCTGCGATGCAGAGCGAGATTGTCATTACCGGACGTGAGGTACACATTATCCGGGTCGGGCCGCCACTCCACCCGCATGCCCAGCAGGCCGACATAGAATTGCTCCGCGGCATCGAGGTCGCGCACGTACAGTGCGATATGCCGCATCCCCGCGGTCGGGTTTGGCCGCTCCATTCAGGCTTCCCGGATTTCGTAGTCGTGGGTGATGGTCGCCGTCTTGCCCAGCATGATGGATGCCGAACAGTACTTCTCGGCCGACAGGGATACCGCACGCGCCACACGCTTGTCGTCCAGCCCCTTGCCGGTCACGATGAAATGCACGTGGATGGCACGGAACACCCTGGGGTCCTCATCGGTTCGCTCGGCTTCCAGCTCCGCCACACAGTCGGTTACCGGCTGGCGTGACTTCTTCAGAATATGCACCACGTCAAAGGCCGTGCAGCCACCCATGCCCAGTAACAGCATTTCCATCGGACGCACGCCCAGGTTACGGCCTCCATGTTCCGGCGGACCATCCATGACAACGGCGTGCCCGCTGCCTGATTCGCCGATAAACGTCGCATCCTGAACCCATTTAATGCGTGCCTGCATGGCAAAAACCCTCGCAAAACTTTCAAAACGTGAAGGTTATCACAGTTCAGCACATGCACTGTGCACAGGGCAGGTATCCCGTTCAAGACCGGCACCTCACCTGCCGAAACAGGTTGTATTCGACCCATTCCCGAACAGGACGGTGGGCCCAGGCCCGCCAATGAAAGGTAACCACATGGTCCAGACACTGCTGAAACCCGCTGAAACCACCACCGTTGACCGGTTTCTGGAAAATTGCCACCGTCGCCGCTACCCGGCCAAGAGCGTCATTATCTACGCCGGCGACCAGCCTGACGTGTTGTATTACATTGTCGAGGGCTCTGTCAGTGTGCTGATCGAGGACGAGGACGGCCACGAAATTGTGCTTGCCTACCTCAATCCCGGTGATTTCTTCGGGGAAATGGGCCTGTTCGGCGAAGACAGCGACCGCAGTGCCTGGGTGCGTACCAAGACCCAGTGCGAACTGGCTGAAATCAGCTACAGCCGCTACCGCCAGCTGACCGAGAATGATCCTGGCATCCTGTACATGCTGGCCGGCCAGATGGCCAGCCGCCTGCGTCACACCAGCCGCAAGGTCAGTGACCTGGCGTTCCTGGATGTCACCGGCCGCGTGGCACGTACGCTGCTGGATTTGTGCAAGCAGCCGGACGCGATGACCCACCCGGACGGGATGCAGATCAAGATCACCCGCCAGGAAATCGGCCGTATTGTTGGCTGTTCGCGTGAGATGGTAGGACGGGTGCTGAAGTCTCTCGAAGAACAGGGGCTGATTACGGCCAAGGGCAAAACCATGGTGGTGTTCGGCGCGCGTTAGCCTTCTGCCTGTTATTATTACCGATGCAGGGATTTTTTAAATGCTATGAGCGGCTGGGGAGGTCACGTAACAGATCGATACGCTCCAGCACTGATTGAGACAGCTCCTGTGCCAGCAGCATGACACCCTCATCTTTGGTCTGTGTTACTACGGTATCGTAGAATGCGAAACAACGGTCAGTATCTGAACGCAAGCGCTGCAGCAGGTCATCCGGGGTGTTGTCTTTTCCCGCACGGTTTCTTTTATAATTCTCTATAGACTCGATCGCCCGGACGGCATCTTCACCCGGTTTACCCACGCTGCTCCGGCGGGCCTCGATATCTTTCAGCCTGGCTTTCACAGTTCTGCTGACTCCTTCCAACTCAGGATATTTGTCCGCAAGGGCATCAAGATTGTCTGCGAGACAGCGCTCTGCACTGCCTGCCACGGCGAGCAGATCAGCCTGTGTGTGTATGATTGCAGGGTTGATGTCCGGTTCTTCATGGCCGGTTTTTTCTTCTGCGCGCCAGGCGCGGCGGCGCATGGCGCGCAGCAGGGCAGCGTGGCCGAGTTCTTCACGGGCCAGGGTTTCGGCATACTCGCGTACGGTTTCGTCCTTTGCGGTGGCGGCTACCTGGGCATAAAAATGAAAGGCGCGTTCCTCATTGTGCACGGCGAAGGCGAGTGCCCGGTAGGGGGTGCTGTGTGCCGGATCGACGGCGTCGCTGTCATAATCGGTCGGAACCTGCGGGTCTTCCCATTTTACCGGTCCGATATCGGTGCGCAGCTGGATGCCTTCCAGTTTTGCCCATTCCTCGATCAGGCGTTTATGCGCCTGCTCTTCCTCGACCATGCGCTCGAATAATGACGCAGCTTCCTGGTTACCGTAGCTGCGCATCGCTTCGGTCAGGCGGGTATAACGCCGAATGGCCTCGCGTTCCGCATACAGGGCGATAGACATCAGGTCACTGGCGGTTTGTACATCGCTTGTCAGCATGTCGGGAGTTTCGCATACATTTGCTTTGCCACCGAAAAAGTTTTTCGGGCGCCTTGATACAGATCAAGTAGAACCCGTGGAGGGTTTGACTATACTTGCTACCTCATTCTGGATAATACGCTTAAATAATTTAGGTGAATAGAACGGAGTATGGTGGTGCCACGGAGTTGCGCCCTGCCTGTCGAGTGACAGGTGCGCGAGGGGAAAGTATTGCCCTCATTTTTTACCTGTTCGCAGCCGTGCTGCTATTGCAGTTTCTGGTCAGCGGCCTTGCTTCTGCGACTGAGTTGCCGCGCTTTCTGGCCAATATGGAGCCACAGGTGGTATTTCCCGGCGCTGACCGCATCGGCGAACCGGAGGGCGATCCACCGGTTGCACCGGCCTTCAGCGGTGACGAGCCGCTCGGTTTCGTGTTCCTCACCAGCGATTACGTCAATACCACCGGTTACTCCGGGAAACCCATCCATCAGCTGGTCGCCATCGATCTCAAGGGTGTGATCCGCAAGGTATTGCTGATGGAGCACCACGAACCGATTGTCCTTATCGGCATCCCGGAAAAGCGCATTATCGCTGTGCTTGACGATTATATCGGCATGGATATCGGTGCACTGGTGCGCAATGAGCTTGGCGACCACAAGGTCGACGTGGTCACCGGCGCCACCGTTACCGTAATGGTGATGGATGACACCATTCTGCGCAGCGCCATCAAGGTGGCGCGCGCCCATCATCTCGGTGGTCTGACGCCGGAACGTAAACATACTGGCCCCCGTGCGGTGATCAACACCGAGGCCGGTGAGGTCGAGGACTGGCCGGCGTTGCTCGCCGATGGCTCGGTACAACAGCTGGTGCTGACCCTTGAGCAGGTCAACAAGGCATTTGAAGCCTCGGGTGACCCGCTGGCGGCAAAACGGCCAGAGCAGGGAGCCCCGGACG
>JALVCM010000145.1 GCA_027010005.1 Thiohalobacter sp. | reverse complement strand
GTACCCGTCAAAGACGGCAAGGTGACTTCCGATGCACGTATCACCGCCTCCATGCCGACCATCGAGCATTGCATGAAAGCCGGTGCGAAAGTCATGGTCATGTCCCACCGTGGCCGCCCGGAAGAGGGCAAGCCGGACGAGGAAAATTCCATGGCGCCGATCGCCGCCAACCTGTCCGGGAAGCTCGGCAAGGAAGTGCGCCTGATCAAGGATTACCTCGACGGTGGTTTTGACGTTGCTGAAGGTGAGGTTGTGCTGCTGGAGAATGTACGTTTCAATGTCGGTGAAAAGAAAGACGACGAAGCACTGGCAAAGAAATACGCCGCCCTGTGCGATGTGTTCGTGATGGATGCATTCGGTACCGCGCACCGCGCCCAGGCCTCCACCCACGGCGTGGGTAAATTTGCACCGGTTGCCTGTGCCGGCCTGTTGCTGGCCAGCGAACTGGAAAGCCTGGCCAAGGCGCTGGCCAACCCGGCCCGCCCGATGGTGGCGATTGTCGGTGGCTCCAAGGTATCGACCAAGCTGACCGTGCTGGAAGCCCTGTCGGAAAAAGTCGACCAGCTGGTCGTAGGCGGCGGCATTGCCAATACCTTCCTCAAGGCGGTCGGTTACAATGTGGGCAAGTCACTGTGTGAGGACGACCTGGTGGATACCGCCAAAGCCCTCATTGAAAAAATGAAAGCACGTGGTGCCAACATTCCGATTGCCGTGGATGTAGTGGTAGGCAAAAAGTTTGATGAAAACGAACCGGCTGTGATCAAGGATGCCGACAAGGTTGAAGACGACGAAATGATTTTTGACATTGGACCGAAGTCCGCACAGGAACTGGCCGACATTATCGAGAAGGCCGGCACCATCGTATGGAACGGCCCGGTCGGCGTGTTCGAGTTCGACCAGTTCGGTGAAGGTACCAAAACGGTTGCCATGGCGATTGCCAACTCAAAGGGTTTCAGTCTGGCCGGTGGTGGCGATACCATCGCCGCTATCCAGAAGTACGATATTTACGACAAGGTTTCCTACATTTCTACCGCCGGTGGTGCTTTCCTCGAATACCTCGAGGGCAAGACACTGCCGGCTGTCGCCATGCTGGAAGAGCGCGCCCGTGGTTGATGGCGCAACACCCAGGGACACAAGTAGCCCACTATGCAGCGTAGAACCAAGATAGTCGCAACCCTCGGGCCGTCTACCGACGACCCCAAGGTGCTGGACGCCATGATTCAGGCGGGCGTCGACGTCGTTCGCCTGAACTTTTCACACGGCTCCCCGGAAGAGCACATGCAGCGTGCCGAGGCAGTGCGCAACCGTGCGCGTGCCCACGGACGCCAGGTCGGTGTTTTCGTTGACCTGCAGGGGCCGAAGATACGCATCGATCGTTTCAAGGAAGGCAAGGTCGATCTCAAGGAAGGCGAACGGTTTATCCTTGATGCGGCGCTGGACCCGAATGAAGGTACCGTGGAGCGTGTCGGTATTGCCTACAAGGCGCTGGTCGATGATGTAAACCGCGGTGATACCCTGCTGCTCGATGATGGTGCTGTCGTGCTGTGGGTCGAGGAAGTCAAGGGTAACGAAATCGATACACGGGTTGTGGTCGGTGGCATCCTGTCCAACAACAAGGGCATCAATCGCCAGGGTGGTGGCCTGTCTGCACAGGCGATAACCGACAAGGACAGGGCTGATATCAAAGTGGCTGCGGAAATGCGCGCAGACTACATCGCTGTTTCCTTCCCGCGCCATGCAAGCGATATCCACGAAGCGCGTGATCTGTTGCGCAAGGCCGGTGGCCACGGTGGTATCGTCGCCAAGATCGAACGCGCCGAAGCAATGAATGCACTGGAAGAAATTATCGAGGCAACCGATGTCGTGATGATTGCGCGCGGCGATCTGGGTGTTGAAATCGGTGACGCTGAATTACCCGCCGTGCAGAAGCGGATTATCCGTATTGCCCGTACCATGGATCGGGTGGTTATTACTGCCACGCAGATGATGCAGTCCATGATCGAAAGTCCTATCCCTACACGGGCTGAGGTTTTTGACGTGGCCAACGCCGTCATTGATGGCACCGATGCAGTCATGCTGTCTGCCGAAACCGCTACTGGCAAGCACGTCGCCAAGGTGGTCGAGGCCATGGATCGTATCTGCCGCGGAGCCGAAACCCAGCGCATGGATAATGCAACGGAACGTCGTAGTGCCACGCATTTCAAGGCCATCGATGAAGCGATTGCCAAGGCTGCCATGTACACCGCAAACCATACCGGTGTTAAGGCTATTGCTGCGCTGACCGAGTCCGGCGCCACGCCTTTGTGGATGTCGCGCATCAGTTCCGGTATCCCGATCTACGCCTTGACGCGTCTGGTGGAGACGCGTAGAAAGGTAACCCTTTATCGCGGCGTCTATCCCGTCAGTTTTGACGTCACGACCACAGACCATGCACAGGTCAATCGTGAAGCCATTGATGAGCTGATGCGGCGTGGTGCGGTACGCGACGGGGACCTTGTCATTATCACCAAGGGTGACCTGATGGGTGTTCACGGCGGGACGAACGCCATGAAAATAATTCGTGTGGGCGAACACGTAATCAATGCAGAATGAAGTGCGCCCGGACAACCAAAGTAAACCTGAAACATCATTTGATTAAAATTCCAAGGAGTCCGTCATGGCCTTGATATCCCTGCGACAACTACTCGACTATGCTGCCGAAAATGATTTCGGTATGCCGGCTTTCAACGTGAACAATATGGAGCAGGTGCATGCCATCATGCAGGCTGCCGATGAAACCGACAGCCCCGTAATCATGCAGGGTTCCGCCGGTGCGCGGTCCTACGCGGGCGAACCCTTCCTGCGCCACCTGATTACCGCGGCGACCGAAATGTACCCGCACATTCCGATCGTCATGCACCAGGACCACGGTTCCGAGCCTGCCGTTTGCCTGCGTTCCATCCAGTCGGGTTTCTCTTCCGTGATGATGGACGGCTCACTGATGGCCGACATGAAAACCCCGTCCACTTTCGAATACAACGTTGATGTGACCCGCAAGGTCGTTGAAATGGCCCACGCCGGCGGTGTCTCCGTTGAAGGTGAGCTGGGTTGCCTGGGTTCACTGGAAACCGGTGAGATGGGCGAGGAAGACGGCCACGGCGCAGAGGGCAAGCTGTCCATGGACCAGCTGCTGACCGATCCGGAAGAAGCCGCCAACTTCGTGAAGGAAACCGGCGTGGATGCATTGGCTATCGCCATCGGCACCAGCCACGGCGCCTACAAGTTCACCCGTCCGCCGACCGGTGACATCCTGGCCATCAGCCGCATCAAGGAAATCCATGCACGCCTGCCCAACACCCATCTGGTCATGCACGGTTCATCTTCCGTGCCGCAGGAATGGTTGAAAATTATCAACGAGTTCGGTGGTGACATGGGTGAAACCTACGGTGTACCGGTTGAGGAGATCTGCGAAGGCATCAAGAACGGTGTCCGCAAGGTCAACATCGATACCGACCTGCGCATGGCATCCACCGGTGCGATCCGCAAACACCTGGCGGAAAACCCGTCAAACTTCGATCCGCGTAAATTCCTCAAGGCATCAACTGCAGCCATGAAGGACATCTGTAAAGCACGTTACGAAGCTTTCGGTTGTGCCGGTCACGCGTCGAAGATCAAGCCGATCAGACTGGAAAACATGGTTGCGCGTTACGAGTCCGGCGAGCTGGATGTCCAAGTAAACTGATTGACGAGCTGTCAGTAAAAAGAAAAGGGCGGCCCTGGCCGCCCTTTTTTATTGTGGATTAAACGTCTTTTCAGGTATGTACGATACCGTACAGACCACGGGTACAGACCCCCGCGTCCGAATCACACATCATTGCTGTAAATATAATGATAAGCGTGAGGAGGAAGATAATGAGACTCAAAAGAGCGTATTTCGCGGGTGCGATACTGGTATCGGTAATGCCTGCTGCAATGGCGGATGTGGTTGACGGGAGAGTGGCGCAACTGGCGGCAACTGTCACGATCGATGACTGGGGTAACACTTTCGATTTCACG
>JALVCM010000144.1 GCA_027010005.1 Thiohalobacter sp. | reverse complement strand
GAGCGAGGACGAGGCGATAGCCGCCTGCCGCGACATGCTGGCGGGTAATGCGTTTGGTGAGGCCGGTCACCGCGTGGTGATCGAGGAATTTCTTACCGGCGAGGAAGCCAGCTTTATTGTCATGGTCGACGGTGAGCAGGTCCTGCCGCTGGCCACCTCGCAGGATCACAAGGCACGCGACGAGGGTGATACCGGGCCCAACACCGGTGGTATGGGCGCCTACTCGCCGGCCCCGGTTGTCGATGAAGCCATGCACCGGCGTATTATGGACGAGGTGATCATGCCCACCGTGCGCGGCATGGCTGCGGACGGCAAACCCTACACGGGGTTCCTGTACGCCGGCATCATGATTGCGCCGGACGGCACGCCGAAGGTACTGGAATACAACGTGCGTTTCGGTGACCCGGAGACCCAGCCCATTATGCTGCGTCTGCAATCCGACCTGGTCGAACTTTGCGAGGCTGCGCTGGACGGGCGATTGAATAGCGTATCCGCCGACTGGGACCCGCGTGCCAGCCTTGGCGTGGTGCTGGCCGCCGGGGGATACCCCGCCAGTTATGAAAAGGGCGACGAAATCCACGGTCTCGACAGTGACTTCGGGGAAGGCGTGAAAGTCTTCCACGCCGGCACCGCACTGCAAGGCGACAAGGTCGTAACGGCGGGTGGTCGCGTCCTGTGTGTCTGTGCGCTCGGTAACAACGTGGCCGAAGCGCAGCGCCGTGCCTACGAGGCTGTCGACAGGATCAGCTGGAAGGGCATGTACTGCCGCCGTGACATCGGCCACCGCGCCATAAACCGCTAGTTTCAAGGGGTCAGAGTACTTGATATTTACAAATATCAAGTACTCTGACCCCTTGAAACCTTGAAATTCTTGAAACTCCGTCATTGCGAGCGCAGCGAAGCAATCTCTGTCAGTCTGGCACCAGGGCCATGGGGATTGCCGCGCTGCGCTCGCAATGACATAGGTGGCTTACTGGCGCAGTTGTCTCAGCAGCAGTGTTACCGGGTGAATGACTTCCACCTCAACGGCTCGCGCACGCAATCGCGCCTGTAACTGAATCGAACAACCGATATTGGTGGTAAGCAGGCAGCGCACATCGCTGTCGAGAATACGTTCTACCACCACATCGCCCAGTGCATCGGAAATGTCCGGCCGGGTGACCATGTAGCTGCCCGCTGCCCCACAGCAGCCACCTTGCGGATTGATATAGCGGGTTTCCAGCCCCGGGATCCAGTTCAGTACATCAAAGACGGCCTGGCTTTCGCGTAACGCATTGCGCTGGGTGCAGGGGATATATACGCCAACGGGTTGATCGTGCGGGGCGAAATCCAGCGACGTGGCATCCTGCCCGGCCAGAAAAGCCATGATTTCACTGACCCTGGGGGAAAAGGGCGGGGGTGCGTGGGTAGTGCCCAGCGTATCGTACTGCCGCAGGTGTGCGGCACAACCACTGGCGATACTGATGACGGGGGCGTCATCGCTGCCCAGCGCGGTACGGTTGTTTTCGGCCAGCCGGGCTGCCCTGTCCGGGTTGCCATTGTGTTGATGGAGTGCACCGCAACAGACCGTTTTTCGGTGGACGACGGCGTCGTAGCCAAGTACCCGCAGCAATTGCTGTGCATGGTTCAGCGTTACCCGGTCCAGGCTGTGGCCGGTGCAGCCGGGGAAAAGGTGTACGTGCCGGAGGGCTGTCCCGGAGCGGGTCGTTCTTTGTTCTGATGCTATTACAGGTTGTGCAGCACTGGCCAGCAAACGATTCAGCCGTCCAGTCGTTCCTGCCAGCCCACTGGCCAGCCTCGCCAGTCCCGATCTGCGGTATCCCTCCAGTAGCGGCCCACTTATTCGCAAGGCGCGGGGTGAGCCCAGCAGCCATGAGCCGATACCCGCGAGTACCCCGTCAGCCAGCCTGGCTGGATGCTGCGAAGCCAGTTGCGCCCGCGCCGTGTCCATCAACGCTCCGAAAGGGACCTTTGACGGACACATGGCCTCGCAGGCGCCACATTGCAGACAGCGATCGATGTGCGTCAGCAGGCCTGCCGAAATCTCCGGCGCCTCATCCAGCCACTGCATCAGGCTGATACGCCCACGCGGTGAGTCGGCTTCATTGCCGGTCAGTGTGAAAGTGGGGCAGTGCGGCAGGCACAGACCGCACTTCACACAGCGGTCTGTCGCGGAGAGGTCGTCCATATATATAGGAATACCGGCAGTTGCGGCGCGTTACAAGCGCCATTGCCTTTTTTTTGCCGGATCGGCTAAGGTGCGCGCATGTCATATTACAAATATCACGTCTTTTTCTGTACCAACCTGCGCGAAGACGGTTCCGCCTGCTGCCAGCGCTTTAACGCCCGGGCCATGCGCGACTACGCCAAAAAGCGCAGCAAGGCGCTGGGCATCGCCGGTGCGGGACAGGTGCGAATCAACAGCGCCGGCTGCCTGGACCGCTGTAACGAGGGGCCGGTGCTGGTCGTCTACCCCGGGGATGTCTGGTATAGCTATATCGATCAGTCGGATATCGATGAAATCATTGAAGAACACCTGGTCAACGGACGGGTTGTCGAGCGTTTGAAGATCTAGAGATACTTTGGTTTCCCTCGTCATCCCGGCGCAGGCCGGGATCCAGTGTTTTCAACAACATGGATGCCGGCCTGCGCCGGCATGACGGGGTGGTCGGAGGCGGTGCGGCCTGCCAAAAAAAGTTGAAAAAGAGGGTTGACAAGAATAAAAGCATATTAGAAAATGCTTACAAGCTGATCGGGCGACCCCCCCAACCGTATGTCTGGTCAGCCTCCTCCAATCCTCCTTTGGTGGTATTTTTCTAGCGCAACGTCCCCCGTTGCGCTTTTTTTTGTCTGGAAATCGGGTGTTTCAAGTGCTTGAATCCCCCCGAAGCTTTCTGTACTATTCCCGCTCTTTTGAAGCAGTACCGGATTTTCGGAGCAGATTCCAATGAAAACCTTCAGTGCCAAGGCGCATGAAGTGCGGCGCGACTGGTATGTCGTCGACGCCGCCGACAAGACCCTCGGACGCCTCGCCAGCGAGATTGCACGACGCCTCCGTGGCAAGCATAAACCGGAATATACGCCGCACGTGGATACGGGCGACTATATCGTGGTGGTCAATGCGGACAAGATTCGCGTTACCGGTCGCAAGGCGACCGACAAGATGTACCACCACCACACCGGTTATATCGGTAACATGAAGTCCATCAGCTTTGAAAAGCTGCAGGCCAAGGCCCCCGGCCGGGTGCTGGAACTGGCGGTCAAGGGCATGCTGCCCAAAAACCCGCTGGGTCGCGCCATGTACCGTAAACTGAAAATCTTCGCAGGCGCTGAACACCAGCACGCTGCCCAGCAGCCTAAAGTGCTGGAAATCTAGACGTTTCGAGGCGATAGAGCAACATGAGTGAAACTTACTACGCAACCGGCCGCCGCAAGAGTTCCACGGCCCGTGTCTTTATGAAGAAGGGCAGTGGTGCCATCACCGTCAATCAGCGTCCGCTGGACGAGTACTTCGGTCGCCCGACCGCACGCATGATCGTGCGCCAGGCGCTGGAAGTGGTGAACCTCGACGACCAGTTCGACGTCAACTGCACCGTCAAGGGCGGTGGTACCACCGGCCAGGCCGGCGCCATCCGTCACGGCATCACCCGCGCCATCATGAAGCACGACGGCGAACTGCGCAGTCCGCTGCGCAAGGCCGGTTTCGTGACCCGCGACGCCCGTGAAGTGGAGCGCAAGAAGGTCGGCCTGCGCAAGGCCCGCCGCGCTACACAGTTCAGCAAGCGTTAAGCCGTATCGCGCCGACTGGCGCGTTCGCACCAGCTGTTGGCGGATCGTCTAACGGCAGGACAGAGGACTCTGACTCCTCTAATCTAGGTTCGAATCCTAGTCCGCCAGCCATAAAACCAGGGACCCGCCGCAAGGCGGGTTTCTGGTTTTAGGCGGACCGGGATGAGAACCTCAGATTCGACAAATGGGCGCAGTCAGGGTGTGACTGACCAATACGTCATTGCTTCGCTTCGCTCTTGATGAACTTACTCCGTCATTC
>JALVCM010000143.1 GCA_027010005.1 Thiohalobacter sp. | reverse complement strand
CTTGAAGGCCAGATTGAGCGTAAACTCCAGTTCTTTACTTAACATCTTTACTACCTCACTACCTCAGACTACTGCATTGCGCTTTCAGGCCTCCTCCATGGCGCAAAGTAACGGATGATCATTTTCGCGCGCGTACTCGTTTGCCTGCGCCACTTTTGTTTCCGCTACTTCCCGTGTAAACACTCCACATACACCCTTGCCCCGGGTATGGACATGAAGCATTACCTGTGTCGCTTTCTCTCTCGACATACCAAATAACTGCTCCAGCAACAAAACGACAAACTCCATCGGCGTGTAATCGTCGTTGTGCAACACGACCTTGTACATTGGCGGTTGCTTGAGTTTGGGCCTGGCTTCCAGTACCGAAAGCCCCTGATCCCCTGAATGTCGCGTATCCTTTCCCATAAACTGCAAGTTTAACTGATTAGACCATTGCCGGCGTCAGAATATCAACGCTTTTTTGACACCATACACCTGAAATAAAGATTAGCAAAGCGCGTGCCTGGTACAGAAATTTCGAGGAAAACCCGCGACTTTGTAAGTACTTGACTAATTTGGTCGGGAGACTAACAATATTCTGATCCCTGAGCGGGATAAAGGAGGAGTCGACTTCATTCCCGGGGAGGAGCGGAGCGGCGCGTAAGCAATAAAAAGGTGGGTCACCACCATACAGAACGAAGTGAGGATACATGACCATGGCAACAGGTATTGTTAAGTGGTTCAGTAATGCGAAGGGTTACGGTTTCATCTCACCGGACGAAGGGGGCGACGATATTTTTGCCCACTTCTCATCGATTGAAATGGAAGGCTACAAAAGTCTGAAAGAAGGACAACGCGTCGAGTTCGACGTATCAGACGGCCCGAAAGGCTTGCAGGCCAGCAAGATCATGCTGGCAGCCGGTGCCGCTGCATCGCAGTAAGCGGCAGCAACGGGAAAGAGCAGGCGCACTACCCGCCCGGCAAGTGTCAGGCGGGTAGTATAGTGCGTCCTACATATTCTTGATAATGGCCTTGCCAAAACCTGAACAGCTGACTTTGGTTGCACCTTCCATCAGTCGGTCCAGGTCATAGGTCACTGTCTTTGCCGCAATCGCGCCTGACAGGCCCTTTACGATCAGGTCCGCCGCCTCGTTCCAGCCCAGGTGCCGCAGCATCATCTCTGCCGAGAGAATCAGCGAGGCTGGGTTGACCTGGTCCTTGCCGGCATACTTGGGGGCCGTTCCGTGCGTGGCCTCAAATAACGCAACCGTATCCGACAGGTTGGCACCGGGTGCCATGCCGATACCACCGACCTGGGCGGCCAGTGCGTCGGAAATGTAATCACCGTTCAGGTTAAGCGTGGCGATCACGCTGTACTCGGCCGGACGCAGCAGAATCTGCTGCAGGAAGGCATCGGCGATGACGTCCTTGACGATAATCTCACGGCCCGTGTCAGGGTTTTTGAAACGGCACCAGGGGCCGCCGTCGATTTCCTTGGCACCGAACGCTTCTTTCGCCAGCTCGTAACCCCAGCTCTTGAAGGCACCCTCGGTGAACTTCATGATGTTGCCCTTATGCACCAGGGTCAGTGAATCGCGGTCCTGGTCAATGGTGTACTGCAACGCACGCCGGACCAGGCGTTTGGTCCCGTCTTCGGAAACCGGTTTAATACCGATACCGGATGTTTCCGGGAAGCGGATCTTTGTGACGCCCATTTCGTTTTGCAGGAAGTCGATGACTTTTTTCACTTCCGGCGAACCGGCTTCCCACTCGATACCCGCGTAGATGTCCTCGGAGTTCTCGCGGAAAATCACCATATCGGTTTTCTCCGGTTCTTTCAGCGGACTGGGGGTGCCGTCGTAGTAGCGTACCGGGCGCAGGCAGACATACAGGTCGAGGTCCTGGCGTAGCGCAACGTTGAGCGAACGTATGCCACCGCCCACCGGCGTTGTCAGGGGGCCCTTGATGGCGACGACAAAGTCACGGATCGCCTGCATGGTCTCCCCGGGCAGCCAGGTATTTTCACCGTACACGGTGTTGGCTTTCTCACCGGCAAAGATTTCCATCCAGCTGATCCGGCGTTGCCCGCCAAATGCCTTGTCGACCGCCGCATCCACGACATCACGCATCACCGGGGTGATGTCCACGCCAATGCCATCACCTTCGATAAACGGCACGATGGGCTGATCGGGTACGTTCAGCGAATAATCGGCATTGACAGTAATTTTCTCGCCCTGTTCGGGCAGGGTAATGTTTTGATATCCCATGTGGATTCCTGGTCAGACTGAAAAGATCGCGCGATTGTACCAGAGGCTCGATGCGGCACAAATAAAAAAACCCCCGCGGCCAGAAGCTGCGGGGGTTCAATACGACGGTAAACTGTCGTTTCTAGATATCGCCGCCAGCGGCGTCGATCAGAGCTTCTTCAATGGCGTTAGGTGCGCACATGATGTTGAAGAAGGTTGCGCCGGTGTCGCTCTGGATCATCGGCAGATGCGGCCAGCTGATCGCGATGCGGAAGCGTGCATACAGCGCATAGACGTCACCGTCAGAGACCAGGATCTCGTAAGGCAGGTGACCGGTGGAACGGATGGCATCCTTGTCGACACGGCTCATGATGTACTCGTCACCACTGCAACCGCTGTCGTTCAGTGCAACACCGAACACAGTTTCGTTACGACCGGGGATGTCGATGCGGTATACCTTGGTCGCACCGCCACGGCCCTGTGCCAGACCTTCCTCGACAGCAGCAACGGCTTCTTCGTAGCTGTCGTATTCAGCCAGCTCGCTGGGATCGTCGAAGTACTCCATGCCGAACATGTAGTGGTACTTGCGCAGATCGGCAGCAGACAGCTGCTTCTCACCGGTACCGTAGGTCATTTCCTTGCCCAGAGTCGCTTCAAGACTCTTCAGGGCATCAGCCGGACCACTGGTATCCTCGATACGGTAGGTATTGGCAAAGTACAGCGGGTTGGTGTAGCTGACCTGGATTTCATCCCCAACCTTGGTCACGGTAACGCGCTGACCGGCTTCGTAACCACCGAACTCGGTGCTGGCAGCCGCTTTCTTCAGTTCATCATTGGTGATGGCCATGACGATAGCGCCATCATAGGGAGAGTAGGAACCCACCACATCAAAACCGGCGGCTTCGACCTTGCCCTTGACTTCATCAGCGACAGCCTGGATATCGCCACTGGTCTTGTAACCCAGGACGAACGGCTTGAGAACTTCTTCGGCAAAGGCATTGCCGAACGTAAGCGCAACAAGTGCGCCGGACAGGAACAACTGTTTTACGACTTTTAGCATGATGACTCCTCCTCACGTTTTGTCGTGATAGATCTTTATAGATTTAGGTTCTGCGGGAATTTGCGCGGGGCAACTCCTGCATTATTATTATGGCCTTCGCCTCTTTGCCGGTTCCCCGAGTTCGTAAACCTGCTGACGTTCCTGAGGAACCGGAGGCGAACCCGCGCAAATCAGCGTCGGTCATGGTCGTTACTTTATGTGGCTCAGAAGTAATGTCAAGTCTATGACGCATACACCGATCAGTTTTTTTCATGGATTAATACAATTACAATACATAACTAATTGTTTATACTTTAAATCATTACCCTGGACAGGCATTTTACAAATCCCATGATCTGGAAACCGCGCGCAACAGTTGCCGTTATCTGTGAAAAAAACGGACATTTTCTTATGGTTGAGGAAAAGGTGCACGGCAAAACCCGCTTCAACCAGCCCGCCGGCCACCTGGAAGACCGGGAAAGCCTGATCGAGGCAGCTGAACGTGAATGCCTGGAGGAAACGGCCTGTACCTTCAGCCCCCGTGCGCTGGTAGGCCTGTACCGCTGGCGCAATGCGGAAAACGGTGACACGTTCCTGCGCACCACCTTCTGTGGTGAGTGCTCCGCACCGGAAGCCGGACGGGCACTGGATAAGGACATCATTGCGGCACACTGGATGACGCTGGATGACATCCGCACGCATGAGGCGGCACTGCGCAGCCCGCTGGTATTACGCTCACTGGAAGACTATATCGCCGGCAAACGCTACCCCCTCGAACTGCTTGTCGATGT
>JALVCM010000142.1 GCA_027010005.1 Thiohalobacter sp. | reverse complement strand
ACGACCACCATCCAGCGGCACCAACGGACGCAGTTCCGGCGGCAGCACCGGCAGCACGGTCATGACCATCCATTCGGGCTTGTTGCCGGATTCCATGAAGGACTCGACCAGCTTCAGTCGCTTGCCCAGACGCTTGAGCTTGGTTTCGCTCTTGGTGGCGCCCATGTCTTCGCGCAGCTGGATAATTTCCTTCGGCAGGTCCAGATCGCGCAGCAGTTCAAAGACAGCTTCCGCGCCCATGCGTGCATCGAATTCGTCACCGTTTTCCTCGATGGCTTCGAGGTAGGCTTCTTCCGACAGCAACTGGCCACGCTCCAGCGTGGTCATGCCCGGATCGATCACCACGAAGGCTTCGAAGTACAGCACGCGCTCAATATCGCGCAACGTCATATCCAGCAACAGGCCGATGCGTGACGGCAGCGACTTCAGGAACCAGATGTGTGCGACCGGGCTGGCCAGCTCGATGTGACCCATGCGTTCACGACGCACCTTGGCCAGCGTGACCTCAACACCACACTTCTCGCAGACCACGCCGCGGTGCTTGAGACGCTTGTACTTGCCGCACAGGCATTCGTAATCCTTGACCGGGCCAAAGATCTTGGCACAGAACAGACCGTCACGTTCCGGCTTGAAGGTCCGGTAGTTGATGGTCTCGGGTTTTTTGACCTCGCCATACGACCAGGAACGAACCAGGTCCGGAGACGCCAGACCGATGCGAATGGCATCGAAGTCGTCGTTGTGACCTTGCGGCTTGAGCAGATTAAGTAAATCTTTCATGTTGTCTCCCTCAGTCCTGTTCCAGTTCCAGGCTGATACCCAGCGATCGAATTTCCTTCACCAGTACGTTGAAGGACTCGGGCATACCGGCTTCCATATAATGGTTGCCATCGACGATGTTCTTGTACATCTTGGTACGCCCGTTCACATCGTCGGACTTGACCGTCAGCATTTCCTGCAAGGTGTAGGCGGCGCCATAAGCTTCCAGCGCCCACACTTCCATTTCACCGAAGCGCTGACCGCCGAACTGCGCCTTGCCGCCCAGCGGTTGCTGGGTCACCAGGCTGTACGGCCCGGTAGAACGCGCGTGCATCTTGTCGTCGACCAGGTGGTTCAGCTTCAGGATATACATGTAACCCACGGTGACAGGTCGCTCGAAGGTTTCGCCGGTGCGCCCGTTGTACAACGTGGTCTGACCACTCTCCGGCAGACCCGCAAGCCGCAGCATGCGTTTGATTTCCTCTTCCGCCGCACCATCGAATACCGGTGTCGCCATCGGCACGCCCTTGCGCAGGTTATTCGCCAATGCAACGATTTCTTCGTCGCTCAGTGAATCGAGATCTTCTTTCTTGCCGCTGGCGTTGTAGATCTCACCGAGGTACTTGCGCAGCTCCTGAATCTTCGCCTGCGCATCCAGCATTTCACCAATACGCACACCAAGTCCGGATGCCGCCCAGCCAAGGTGAGTTTCCAGCACCTGGCCAACGTTCATACGTGACGGCACACCGAGCGGGTTAAGCACGATATCAACCGGCGTACCATTTTCGTCGTACGGCATATCTTCCACCGGCACGATCATGGAGATGACGCCCTTGTTACCGTGGCGACCGGCCATCTTGTCACCCGGCTGGATACGGCGCTTGACGGCCAGGTAAACCTTGACCATCTTCAGCACACCCGGCGCCAGGTCATCACCGGCGGTAATCTTGTTGCGCTTCTCTTCCAGGCGGCGGTCAAACTCTTCACGCACGCTGTTCAGCTGCGTGGAGGCAGCTTCCAGCTGTGCATTGTCATCTTCATTCTTGAGCCGGACTTCAAACCACTTGTCCTTGTCCAGACCTTCCAGATAGGACGCCGTAATCTTCGCACCGGATTTCAGTCCGGAAGGCCCGCCGGCTGCGGTCTTGCCGACCAGCAGCTTTTCGACACGCTGGAACACGTCACCTTCCATAATGCGCAGCTGGTCATTCAGGTCTTTCTTGACGCCTGCGACCTGTTCTTCCTCGATCTGCAGGGCACGGGCATCCTTGTCGACGCCGTCACGAGTAAAGACCTGCACATCGATCACGGTGCCGTCCATACCGGACGGGACACGCAGCGAGGTATCCTTCACGTCGGACGCTTTCTCGCCGAAGATGGCGCGCAGCAATTTTTCTTCCGGTGTCAGCTGGGTTTCCCCTTTCGGTGTCACCTTGCCGACCAGGATATCGCCAGGCTTGACGTCAGCACCGATATATACGATGCCTGACTCGTCCAGCTTGCCCAGCGCGCCTTCGCCCACGTTCGGGATATCACCGGAAATTTCTTCCGGTCCCAGCTTGGTATCGCGAGCCACACAGGTCAGCTCTTCAATATGAATGGTCGTGAAGCGGTCTTCCTGCACTACGCGCTCGGAGATGAGGATGGAATCCTCGAAGTTATAACCATTCCAGGGCATGAACGCGACACGCAGGTTCTGGCCCAGTGCCAGCTCACCCATGTCAGTACTCGGACCATCGGCCAGCACGTCGCCGCGCGCTACCACGTGACCCGGTGATACCAGGGGACGCTGGTTGATACAGGTATTCTGGTTGGAGCGTGTGTACTTGGTCAGGTTGTAGATATCGACGCCCGCCTCACCGGCTTCGGTCTCGTCATCATTGACACGCACCACGATACGGCCGGCATCGACGGAATCGACAACACCACCACGACTCGCAACAACGGTCACACCGGAGTCAACAGCCACGGTACGTTCAATACCGGTACCCACCAGCGGCTTCTCGGCACGCAGGGTCGGAACTGCCTGGCGCTGCATGTTGGAACCCATCAATGCGCGGTTGGCGTCATCGTGTTCCAGGAACGGGATCAGCGCGGCCGCGACCGACACGATCTGCTTGGGCGACACGTCGATATAGTTGACGCGATCCGGCGTGGAAAGCGTGAATTCATTCTGGTGGCGGCACGACACCAGTTCATCGATCAACTTGCCTTTGGCGTCGGTATTGGCATTGGCCTGTGCAATGACAAACTCGCCTTCCTCGATCGCCGACAGGTAATCCACATCATCGGTCACCCGTCCGTCGATGACCTTGCGGTAGGGCGTTTCCAGGAAACCGTACTCGTTGGTACGTGAATACACGGCCAGGGAGTTGATCAGACCGATATTCGGACCTTCCGGTGTTTCAATCGGACAAACACGGCCGTAATGTGTCGGATGCACGTCGCGCACCTCGAAACCGGCACGTTCACGCGTCAGGCCACCCGGGCCAAGCGCCGAAACACGGCGTTTGTGGGTTACTTCCGACAAGGGGTTGTTCTGGTCCATAAACTGCGACAACTGGCTGGAACCGAAGAATTCCTTGATGGCCGCGGCTACTGGTTTGGCATTGATCAGTTCCTGCGGCATCAGGCTTTCCGATTCCGCCACACTGAGGCGTTCGCGCACGGCACGCTCAACACGTACCAGACCGATACGGAAGACATTTTCTGCCATCTCGCCAACACAGCGGATACGGCGGTTGCCCAGGTGGTCGATATCGTCAACGACACCCTTGCCATCACAGATATCCACCAGCGTCCGCATCACATCGAGGATGTCCGAACCGCGCTCGGCCAGGATCTCCTTCAACTTGCCCCAGGTGATAGTGTCAGCCTTGTAATCCACGCTTCCGAGTAACTGCTGCAGCCACGGCCAGGGCGACAGATCGGCCAGCGCAATTTCCTTGTCATCGCTCTTGGGCTTCAGCGCCGCTTCCAGCTGACGGGTGAAATAGACCGAGTCGACCAGAATGCCGGCACCGGTATCACCCTCACGGCCTACACGACGATTGAACTTCATGCGGCCAACGACCGACAGGTCATAGCGCTCGAAAGTAAAGAACAGGTTGTGGAACAGGTTCTGTGCCGCTTCCTTGGTTGGTGGCTCACCCGGGCGCATCATGCGGTAGATCTCAACCTGGGCTTCCAGTGCATTGGTGGTCGGATCGATGCGCAGGGTATTGGAAATGTACGGACCACGATCCAGGTCATTTGTGTACAGCGTCTCGATTTTCTTGACATTGGCGGCCTTCAGCGCCTC
>JALVCM010000141.1 GCA_027010005.1 Thiohalobacter sp. | reverse complement strand
GTACTTCATCGAGACGACGTACCGGCTGAGTGTGCGGTGCTTCGTGCAGCAATTCGACATCTTCAGCCGCTTCTTCGAGGATTTTTGCCATAGCATCGACGAAACCATCCAGCTCCTCGCGGGTCTCGGTCTCGGTTGGCTCGATGAGCAGGCATTCCGGTACCAGCAGCGGGAAATAGGTGGTCGGTGCATGGTAATCATAATCGAGCAGGCGCTTGGCGAAGTCCATGGCACTGGCATGATAGTCCTTCATCGGTTTTTTCAGTGTCACGATGAATTCGTGGGTCGCGCGGCGTTCGGGGAAGGCCAGCTCGAAGCCCGCCGACTGCAGGCGTTTCATTAAATAGTTGGCATTGAGCGTGGCAAACTCGGCGACCCGGTGCATGCCTTCACGTCCCAGCATGCGCGCATAGATATAGGCGCGAAACAGGACACCGGCATTTCCCATGAATGCCGACAGGCGACCAATGGTTTGTGGCAGTTCCTTTTCGGTAATCCAGTAGTACTCATCACCATCGTAACCGACCAGTGGCACTGGCAGGAAAGGCTCCAGGCGCTCTCCAACCCCCACCGGCCCGGCACCCGGCCCACCGCCACCGTGTGGCGTAGAGAAGGTCTTGTGCAGGTTCATATGAATAACATCAAAACCCATATCACCCGGCCGTACCTTGCCGAGAATAGCGTTGAGGTTAGCGCCGTCGTAGTACAACAGGCCGCCGGCCTGGTGCACGATGTCGGCAATTTCCTTGATGCGGCGTTCGAACACACCCAGCGTGGACGGGTTGGTCAGCATGATACCCGCGGTGTGCTCACCGACGGCATCACGTAGTGCATCGACGTCCACGTCACCATTGTCCAGCGTAGGGATCTCGCGCACCTTGTAACCACACATGGTTGCAGTGGCCGGGTTGGTGCCGTGCGCCGCATCCGGCACCAGGATTTCGTCACGCGCTGTATCGTTATGCGCATCGTGGTAGGCGCGGATCATGGCCACACCGGCAAACTCGCCCTGTGCACCGGCAGCCGGCGTCAGCGACACGGTTTTCATACCGGTCACTTCCTTGAGCATTTCCTGTAACTCGTACAGGCAGGCCAGCGCACCCTGTCCTTCACTGGCGGGCGCCAGCGGGTGACGCGCCAGCATACCCGGCAACATGGCCAGGGTATTACAGGCACGCGGGTTATATTTCATGGTGCAGGAACCCAGTGGGTAGAACTGGGTATCAATAGAGAAGTTCTTCTGCGACAGCTTTGTGTAATGCCGCACCACCTGCATTTCCGACACTTCCGGTAAAGCCGGCGGGTCTTCGCGCAACAATTCGGACGGCAGGTCGTTTTCCACGCCGTCGAGTTCGGGGGCCTGTGCTGCGGCGCGGCGGCCGGGGCGGGAGTGTTCAAAAATCAGCATAGCATTACTCGTATCTGTTTCTGCTAAAACTCCGTAGGAGCGGGCTTGCCCGCGAATAGCACTTTGGTTCTGGCCGTGTTGTTCGCGGGCGAGCCCGCTCCTACGATGGGTTATGGCTGTGCAGGGTCAGGGCAGTTCATTACACAGAAAGCGCTGCCAGCGCCTTGTCGTAGTCCGGCTCCTGGGCAATTTCCGGCACCAGCTCGGTGTACACCACCTTGCCATTCTCATCGATGACCACGATGGCACGCGCGGTAATACCGGCCAGCGGACCGTCCTCGATCAGCACACCATAGTCCTTGGCGAAGTTGCGCGAACGCATCATGGATAACGGGACGACCTTGTCGACGTTTTCCGCACCGCAGAACCGGCTCATGGCAAACGGCAGGTCTGCTGCGATCACCAGCATGATAACGTTGTCCTTGCCGGCCGCTGCCTCATTGAATTTCTTCGTTGATGTCGCACAAACCGGCGTATCGAGACTCGGTACAATATTCATGAGAATCTTCTTGCCGGCGTAGTCGGACAAACTCCTGTCGTTTAACTCGGCATCGACCAGGCGGAAGTCCGGAGCATCACTGCCAACCGCCGGCAGCTCGCCATTGGTATGGGTTTCGTTTCCCTGCAGGGTAATTGTTGCCATGTTTCCTCTCCTCGTCTGTTTATGCCATTTTTGGCTGCACCGGACACCCGGTGGTGGTTTGTTTTTCGATGGCACGACCCAGGTGATCGGCAAAGCGATCCAGGTCTGCATCGGTCTTTGTCTCGGTGGCGCACACCAGCAGTGATTCACCCAGTTCCGGGTAATCGTCTGTCAATACATAACCGGGTTGCAGGTTGTGTGCATATAGCGGTCGCAGCAAACGCTTCAGGGACAGGTCGGCGGTCAATACCGCCTCGTGGAAGAACGGGCGACTGAAGCGCGGCCGGATATACTCGTTTGACAGTTTATCCACCAGCTTGCGGGTATTGGCGTGACTGGCCAGCGCCACGCGGCGCAGTCCTTCGGCGCCGAGCAGGCTCATGTGAATGGTGGCAGCCGTTACCAGCAAACCCTGGTTGGTACAGATGTTCGAGGTCGCCTTTGAGCGGCGGATATGTTGCTCGCGCGCCTGCAGGGTCAGTGTAAAACCTTCCCGACCGTCGCGGTCGACGGTGCGGCCAACAATACGACCCGGCATTTGCCGCACAAACGTCTGGCGCGTGCACATGAAACCGAAATAGGGACCACCCGACGACAGCGGCACGCCCAGCGGCTGACCTTCACCGACCGCGATGTCGGCACCGGTCTCGCCCCACTGTCCCGGCGGCTTGAGTAACGCTGCGGCAACCGGGTTGGCGACGGCAATCACCATCGCCCCGTTGGCATGTGCCCAGTCAGTCAGGGCATCAACATCTTCCAGCACACCGAAGAAGTTGGGTTGGGCAATCACCAGCGCTGCAATGTCCTCACCGTTGTAGGCTTCGAGACTGTCCAGGGTGACGTGACCGCCTTCGTTATCGAATGGCACCTCGACCAGCTCGATACCCTGGTTGGTCACGATGGTGCGTGCTGTGGCCCGGTACGCGGGGTGTACGCTGGTTGGCACCAGGATGCGTCGTGACTTTGATTTGCGGTTGGCACGAATGGCCATCAGTACGGCCTCGGCCAGCGCCGAAGCCCCGTCGTACAGCGACGCGTTGGACACATCCATCGCCATCAGTTCCGTCATCATGCTCTGGAACTCGTAAACCAGCTGCAGCGTGCCCTGGCTGGCCTCGGCCTGGTAAGGCGTGTAGGCACTGTAGAACTCGCCACGCGTGACCAGTTCCCACACCGCGGCCGGGACATGGTGCTCATAGGCACCGGCACCAATGAAACACAACGGCTGCCCGTCCTTTGCTGCACGCTCGTGCATCAGGCGGGTAATTTCCTGCTCGCTCATCCCTTCCGGAATGCCTTCCAGCTTACCGCAGCGCAGCTGCTGCGGGATTTCATCGAACAGGTCTTCGATCTCCGGTACGCCGATGGTTTTCAGCATGTCGCGGATATCGTCTTCGGTATGGGGGACAAACGGCATCTGGCTTTACTCTGACTCGATATATTCCTGGTATTCTTCGGGGCTCATGAGGCGGTCCACGTCATCGACACTGGACGGCTGAAGACGCATCAGCCAGCCCGCCCCGTAAGGGTCCTGGTTGACGGCTTCCGGCGCATCGGCCAGCTCCTCGTTGACCTCGACCACGGTGCCGGCAATCGGTGCGTACACATCCGATGCCGCCTTGACCGACTCAACCACGGCACAGGCTTCCTCGGCCTCTACCTCGTGATCGACTTCCGGCAACTCGACAAACACCAGGTCACCCAGCTGTTCCTGTGCATGATCGCTGATGCCGGTCGTGACCGTGCCATCCTCATTCACCCGCACCCATTCGTGACTGTTGCTGTATCTCAGATCACCCGGCACTTCGCTCATTGTGTGTTCCTCTTGAAAAAGTAAATACTGTTGTTTTGTTTCAAGGGGTCAGAGTACTTGATATTCATGAATATCAAGTACTCTGACCCCTTGAAACTCTTGATATTCATGAATATCAAGTACTCTGACCCCTTGAAAACCCCTTGAAACTCAATGACGTATCGTTTTCACAATTTGATTTTCGCCTTGCCGTTGCGCACAA
>JALVCM010000140.1 GCA_027010005.1 Thiohalobacter sp. | reverse complement strand
ACACACTCATCCCCGAAGTCACTTACAAAACCCTGCAACAGTCCGGCAAGCTGGCCTGCCCCGAACAGCAATGCACCGCTATCTATATAGACCAGCCGATAAAACGACTCCTGCATGTCATCGCGGTTGCATTCAACCGGCAGCAACAGCTGGGCGTTCTGCTTGGCCCTTCCTCACAGAAACAACAGGCAGTGCTCGACAGGCAGGCACAGAAAGCGGGCTTCAGCCTGCATACCGAAACCGTGAGGACACAGCAGGAGGTTCTGCCCGCCCTGGACAGCATACTGAAACAGTCCGGGCTGCTGCTTTCGATTGCTGACCCGGTCGTGTACAACCGCAAGACTGCCAAGAGCATACTGCTGACAACCTACCGGCACAGGGTGCCGGTTATTGCCTACTCCCGTGCCTATGCCGATGCAGGTGCCACCCTGTCGGTCTTTTCAACGCCGAAACATATTGCCGGACAGACGGCCGACATAATCAAGGCATTCTTCAGCAGTCATGCATCGACACTCCCGCCACCACAGTACCCGAAACGCTACAGCATACGTATCAACCGGCATGTTGCCGAATCACTGGGACTGGACTTTGATGAAAATCAGGAATTCCAGTCGCTGATAAAAGAGGCGGACAATGAGAAATCTTAATATCCAGAGCAAGGTGCTCATGGTGACATTGCTGCCACTGATGATCACCGGCTTCCTGCTTTCCTCGTTTTTTATCTGGAGCCAGATTTCCGGGATAGCTACCGCACTCGACAGGAAAGGACAGTCTATCGCCAACCTGCTGGCTTCAGCATCCGAATATGGAGTGCTGTCGGGTAATGAAACTGCTCTGACCAAACTGATCTACGCCTCCGCAAACGACCCGGATATCATGGCTATCATTGTGTCAGACAAGCAGGATAAGCCAATCGTCCACACCAGCCCATCCGGCTGGGCTGACCTCGAAAAAATTCTTCAGTCCACTGATAACAGTTTATACAAGACTTTCACCACACCGGTATTTTATTCAAGCCTGCCTGTTGACGACTATGAACCGGATACGCCTGCGGGGAATATTCCAGGAATGGCGACCGACCTGGTTGGCTATGTCCATGTGATCGTTAACCGGGAGCACGCCATTGCACAGCAGACCGACGTTCTGATAAACGGACTATTGATCACGGCAATCGCCATACTCATTACGGCTTACTTCGCCAGCCTGATGGCACGCAGCGTCACCTCGCCGATCCGTTCCCTGACCTCGATCACGGATGCCATCAGCAAGGGCAAGCTGGAGAGGCGGATCTCTGTCGATAGTGGTGGTGAAATCGGCATCCTGCAGGAAAGTATCAACGCGATGGCTGCCTCACTGGAGCAGGCACGCAAAAAAGAAGCCGAGCGGGCAACAGACGAGCTGTTTATCGAAAAGGTCAAGGCACAGACAACACTTGCATCCCTGGGTGAAGGTGTCATTACTACCGATGCTTCAGGCATTATCAGCTACCTGAACCCGGCCGCCGAGAAGCTCACCGGCTGGACCTTTTCCAGCGCATGCCGGCGTCCCCTGCATGAAGTCTTCAAGGTGGTTTCGTCAAATACACGCATACCCATCGATTACCCGATCTATGACTGTATCAATGGCGGTAACACCATACACCACGACTTCCTGCTGACACTCACCCGGCACGATGGCAAGGAGTTCATTATCCAGGACACAGCCACGCCCATCCATGACAGCCATAATGACATTATCGGCATGGTGCTGGTGTTCCACGATTTCTCCAAGCTGCACCGCATGTCGGAAAGACTCGCCTACCAGGCATCACACGACGACCTGACCGGTCTGTTTAACCGGCGGGAGTTCGAGGCACAGCTGTCCAGGGCGCTGATCGAGGTCAACGACGAAACAACCGAACACGCACTCTGCTACATCGACCTCGACCAGTTCAAGATCGTCAATGACACCTGCGGGCACAAGGCCGGCGATGAACTGCTCAAACAGCTGACTGTCGAGATCCGCGGAAAAATCCGTAACCACGATATTTTTGCCCGCCTGGGTGGCGATGAATTCGGCATCATCCTCAAGGACTGCCCGATGGACAATGCCGGGAAACTCGCCACGCATATCAAGGATGCAGTCAGTGCTTTCCGCTTTACCTGGCAGCAGCACACATTTGAAATCGGCGCGAGCATCGGCCTGGTACCGATTATACATGGTCATGCCACGACCAGTGACCTGATGATGACGGCCGATTCCGCCTGCTATATCGCCAAGGACAAGGGCAGAAACCGCATTCATGTCTATGAACCCACTGACGAGGATATCATCCAGCGCAGCGGGGACATGCAGTGGCTGCAGACCCTGAACAAGAGTATCGACAATGATAAATTTGTCCTGTACAGCCAACTGATCGCACCCGCCAGCGAAACACAGGTGCTGGGCCGGCACTACGAGATCCTGCTTCGTATGAAAGGCATCGAGGGGGATATTATCCAGCCGGGCCTGTTTATTCCGGCTGCCGAACGCTACCAGTTGATGACCTCTATCGACAAATGGGTTGTCAGGAATACCTTCATAATGCTTGCCCGGGCCGGCTATGCCGGTGCCGAAGCCGGCCTCGATACGCCTGGCTTCAGCCTGAACCTGTCAGCCCAGTCGCTGACGGAAAACGGTTTCCTGGACTATGTCGTGGAACAGTTCGAGGACAGCGGTATCAACCCCGGGCTCATCACCTTCGAGATCACTGAAACAGCTGCCATTGCCAACCTGGCACGTGCCACCGGGTTTATCAAAAAACTGAAGCAGCTCGGCAGCTGTTTCTCCCTGGATGACTTTGGCAGTGGCCTGAGTTCGTTTGCCTACCTGAGCAACCTGCCGGTGGATAACATCAAGATCGACGGACATTTCGTCCGCGACATTGCCGACAACCCTGTCAGCCGCTCGATTGTCGAATCCGTCGCACAGATCGGTCGTGTGATGGGCGTCAAAACCATTGCCGAATTCGTTGAAAATGACAGTATTCTCCAGCAGGCCAGGGACTGCGGCATCGATTACGTTCAGGGTTATGGCATCGAACGCCCGCGCCCGCTGCAGGATGTACTGTCGGACATCAATCTGACCCGGATGAGTTGAACATCCACTGCCACTTGACCGGGATCAATGCCGGCCGTGGCACGGGTACATTAGCCTGTGGCACATGAAACAACGCACCTTCCTGGCAGCGCTGCTGCTGACACTGATACAGGCGGCACAGGCCGATGTGCTGGTGCTGGTGCACGGTTACATGGCGGATGCGCGCAGCTGGGAA
Organism: Thiohalobacter sp.; assembly: GCA_027010005.1. Lineage (GTDB taxonomy): Bacteria > Pseudomonadota > Gammaproteobacteria > DSM-19610 > DSM-19610 > Thiogranum. The sequence goes on along the minus strand of JALVCM010000140.1, from coordinate 775 downwards.
GCCAGTGGCGTCATCGCGACACTGGCCGCCCGCGGCTGGCAACCGGCCGGAGTATTGACCCTCGCACCCAACGGCACGAGCAGCCCCGTCGTACCGTCGTCTGCGGCAAATAAAATCTACGGCGTCAACCTGCCGGCAGCTGCCCCCCTGCCGGTACAGGCCAGAGTGCTTGCCCGCCTGCTGGATGCACTGCGCCAGCGCTACCCGCATGAGCGCCTGGTACTGGCGGGGCATTCCGCCGGTGGTGTGGTTGCGCGCATGTTAGTAACCGGGCAAAACCCCTACGCAGTGGATACCCTGGTAACCATTGCCTCGCCCCACCTGGGTACCGTGCGTGCGGCAGAAGGTCTCGAGCTGGTGGATTTCAATCCTTTTTTCTGTCCCGGACCGGGCATTGATTTCATGAAACATGCCCTGGGAGGAGAGGAGTACGACTACCTCGAACATTCACGCGGCACCCTTATCGACCTGCTGCCGGAAACATCCGGCAACCTGCTCGCCTGGCTGAACCGGCAAGCCTACCCCGACATCCACTACGACGCGATTGTGCATACTTTGCCTTACACCGCCGGTGACGACATTGTGCCCGCCTACAGCCAGGATATGAATAATGTCCCCGCACTGAGAGGGCGGGTAAGGACCCTGTATATTCCGGCTGCACACAGCCTGAACCCGCAGGACGGCGTATTGCTCGCCGCGCTGCTGGCACAACAGCCACGTCATTGAGTCAGGCAGGCTTGTCGCGGCAGGATGGCTGTTTGACCAGCACGCGGGC
>JALVCM010000139.1 GCA_027010005.1 Thiohalobacter sp. | reverse complement strand
CGCTCGATAAAGGCACGCAGACGTTTTTGATAGGCATCAAATTCGGAGGCCAGAAACCCGACTTCATCGGGCGGAAAGTCACAGCCCAGCTCGTGCGGGTTGCCCTCCGGTTCCAGCCTGCGTACACGGCGACCCAGCTCACTGACCGGGGAAACGACCCGGCCGGCCAGCCACAACCCCAGCGCAGCAGACAACAGGGTCATGACCAGTACCGCACCGACCAGGAAGGCCTGGTACTGTGCCTCGCGGTGGCGTATCTGTGAATCGTCGTAGAGTGCGACAAAACGCTGTTCACCGGAAATGCGGACTTCGGCGTAGTAACTTCCACTGGCCAGCTTGACCTTGTGCAAGCCGGAGCCAAGGTCGCGCAGTGCGACAGGAGCCGCGTCACGGCTTTGTTCATCGATGACACGGATCTGCATCAGGGTACTGGAAGGCGGGAGCAGTGAGTGGTCCTCCCGGTAACGCACAATAAAATCTTCCAGCTCGGCTGACAGGGTTTCTGCAATCAGCCGTTCTTCCATGTTGATGGTCAGCCAGTAGAGTGCTGTGGCAAGTGCAAAACTGACAATGCCGCCGATCAGCGCAAAGGCGAAGGTAATACGATAGCGGAGACTAGTCCTGAACTTCATCCGGCGCCGCGAGCTGATACCCCATGCCGTGTACCGTTCTCAGCAGGTGGGTCTCGAAAGGCTTGTCGATGGCAGAACGCAGAACATGCAGGTGGGTACGCAGTGAATCACTGTCCGGCCGTTCATTGCCCCAGATACGCCGCTCAAGCTCGCGGCGTGGCACCACACGCGGTGACTGGCGTATCAGCAGTGCGAGTATCTTCAGCGGGATCGGCGGCAGGGTGATTGACTGACCGGCACGCTGCACCGACAGGGTCTCCGGATCGAAAACCAGGTCCGCTACACTCAGCGTTTCATGTTCATGGTCACACCGTGCACGCCGAATCAGTGCTCGCAGGCGCGCTTCCAGCTCCTGCAGCGCAAACGGCTTGACCAGGTAGTCATCAGCGCCGGCAGCAAAACCTTCCAGCTTGGCGTCCAGCGTATCGCGCGCCGTCAACATCAGGACCGGTGTGTTACTCCCCGATTCACGCAACTGGCGGCACAGCTCCAGGCCATCGAGTCCGGGCAGGGTCAGGTCCAGCACAATGGCGTCAAAACTCTTGTCACTGGCAAATTGCAGACCGGTACGCGCATCATAGGCGGCATCAAGTACATAGCCCTTCGGCTCCAGGTAATCGTAAAGATTTGCGACCAGATCCGGGTTGTCTTCAATAACCAGTATGTACATGACGCCCTGTCAGGATTCCTTTTTCGGCGCCGGTTCAACCGACGCACATTCACGGAAGATACGCTTGTCGCAGGTGCGGCAGATATCCTTGTCCAGCTTCTGGAAGATACCGGTTATTGCCGCTGACTTCGACTGGAAGACATTGTTGGGACCAATTTCATCCAGGCAGCCACAGGAATCCAGTGACTCCCACAACCCCTTTTTCACCTTGATAAGGTAGAACCCGCCACCACGCGCCTTGCGCTTGCGCGCCTCTTCGACCAGGGCGGCGCCACCGGCAATGTCAACAAAGTTAATACCCTGTGCAACGATAGCAAGGTGCTTCTGTTCCGGGTGTTTTTCTTCCAGTTCCGCAAACGCTTCCTGGATATGGCTGACGGAACCGAAGAATATCGAACCATCGATGCGCAGAATGTGCAACTGCGGGCACTGCGGCAAGTGTTCACCCGTGTTGAACTTGCGCTTGGGCATGTTCGGGTCAGGCACCCGGGTAACAATACGGGGTTTGGAGACGCGCATCAGGTACAACACCAGCGATAGCAAAACACCCGCAAAAATAGCCAGTTCCAGCTCCAGGAACAGGGCACCAAAGAAGGTGACTGCCATGATGCCTGTCTCACGACGGCTGGATTTCAGAACATGTCGAATTTCGTGGAAATCAATCAACCCCCAGGCGACCATGAACAGGATACCGGCCATCGCGGCATTGGGCAGGTAGGCCGCGAACGGGGCAACCAGCAGCACGATGATCATCAGCAAAAGACCGGCAAACATCGCCGCCAGCGGTGTGCGCGCACCCGCCTGGAAATTCAGTCCGCTACGATTAAACGAACCGGTCGACACATAGCCGGAAAAGAAACTGCCCGCCAGGTTCGACAGACCCTGGCCGATAAATTCCTGGTTACCATCGATACGCTGACCACTCCGTGCGCCCAGCGAACGGCCGATCGATACGGCTTCGGTCAGGGCCAGCAGGGTCACCGCCAGTGCAGGTGTCGCCAGATGCTTGATGGTATCCAGCGTGAAATCCGGTGACGACAGGGGCGGCAGCGTCTGTGGCAAAGCGCCAACCGTCGTGATACCTGTCACGTCAACACCAAACCGCTGGTTCAACCAGACTCCCACCACACTGCCCAGTATCATGGCAATAATCAGGTAAGGCAGTTTTGGCCAGAACCGTTTAACAATAATGCCCGACAACAGGGTCACGACCGCCACCAGTGTGACATAGCCGTTAATGTTGGGTATCTGGTACCAGAACTGCACCAGTACATCGTTCAGGTGTCCACCACGCTCGATGGGTACGCCAAAGAAATTTTTCAGCTGCTTGCCGGCGATCAGGATCGCTGCACCCGCAGTAAAGCCGACAATGACAGAGTGCGAGATAAAGTTGACCAGTGCACCCATACGCGCCAGGCCCAGTGCTATCTCAATAATACCCACCATGAAGGTCAGGGTAAGCGCCAGCTTGACGTAATCCATTGAACCCGGTTCGGCCAGTGCGCTGAGTGCGGAAAACAGCACGATCGATGCGGCCGTCGTCGGTCCCGACACAAGGTGCCACGACGAACCGAACAGGGCCGCGATGATGGCCGGCACCATGCCGGCATACAAACCATACTCGGGCGGCATGCCCGCGATGGTCGCAAACGCCACACCCTGCGGCAGGACAACAATCGCACCGGTCAGTCCGGCAAAAAAATCTGTCCGGATAGTCTGCCTGTCGAGCTTCGGCATCCACACAAGGAAGGGGAAGAACTGTTTATACCGCGCCAGAATACCCTGCTGATTCATTACTTCTCCTGATTTAACAAAGTCAAAAAACGTCGTCTATTCCAGCCAGAACTTCGGGCTCAGCAACACCAGCAAGGTGAAGATCTCCAGCCTCCCCAGCAGCATGGCCACCACGGCCAGCAGCTTGACCGGGTCACTCACCGTGGAAAAGGTATAAGCGACCTCTCCCAGCCCCGGCCCGAGGTTGTTGATGCTGGTGGCCACTGCGGAAAATGCACTGACCTGGTCCAGCCCTGCCGCCATCATCGACAGTGTCAGGACGACGAACACAAACAAATACACAGAAAAAAAGCCCCACACCGATTGAATGGTGCGGTTGTTCACCACGCGACCGCCGATCTTGATCGGCCGGATTGCGTGGGGGTGCATCAGGTTGGTCGCTTCGCGTGCGCCCTGTTTGAACAGCAGCACAATACGCAGCACCTTGATGCCGCCGGCTGTGGACCCACCACAACCGCCGATAAAACTGGTAAAAATCAACAACAGTGGCAAAAACAACGGCCACCTGGAGAAATCCGCCTCGCCAAAACCGGTACTGGTCAGTACCGACACTACTTCAAAACCGGCATCCAGCACGGCATGACCGAAATTCCGGTACACGTCCGTCACCACCAGTGTCGAAAAAATCACCAGCATCAACACCAGGACGATCAGAAAATAACTCCGCACTTCTGTATCCTGAAAATAGTGCAAGGGGTTATGGTCCCTCAGCACCACATAGTGCACCGCAAAATTGATGCCGCCGAGCAACATGAACAGTGTAGCAACCAGTTCAATCGCAGCACTGTCAAAGTAACCGAGACTCGCATCGTGGGTCGAAAAACCACCCGTCGATACGGTCGAAAAACTGTGTGCCACCGCCTCGAACAACGGCATGCCGGCCAGCCAGTAGGCCAGGATGCACAACACCGTCAGCCCGACATAGATCATCCACAACGCCCGCGCACCCTGCACCAGCCGCGGCGTGATCTTTTCATCC
>JALVCM010000138.1 GCA_027010005.1 Thiohalobacter sp. | reverse complement strand
CTGCTGCAAACCCGGCTCGTGCTGAATGACCTTTTCCAGCTGCGATACTGCCTTTGCTTTCTCACCGTCATTGACCCAGAGTGTCGCTTCCAGCGTCAACAATTCTGGATTTTCGGGATCTCTTGCACGAATTTCCTTAATTTGCTCCTGAACCAGGCCCAGCGCATTGGCGACTCCGGCTTCATCCTTTCTTCCCTTAAAGACAGAGGCCTGTGCCAGATGGAAATTTGCCAGGCGAATTCGAGCCTCAACCAGCTCAGAATCCAGCTCCAATGCTTTCTTGTATGCACCAAAGGCTTTTGGCCAGTTTTTCTGCTTTTCTTCGACTTGCCCCAGGAACAAATACCCCTTGGCATCCTTAGGGTCGATCTGCAGGACATTCTTGAACTCTATTCTGGCCTTGTCATAATTTTTCTCTGCCAGGTACGCTTTGCCTCGCTCAAGGTACTTGGCCTTGCGCTCTTCTTTACCGCCGCAGGCAGATAGTGCGCCCACAGTCAGGGCAACAATTAGCAGCTTTTGTAACAGGCTGTTGAATGCCTTCATGCTTATCTCCGAATCTTATATGGAATACTTAATTCGCCATTGCGAGCGCAGCGCGGCAATCTCTTACAGTCTGGCGCCAGACCTAAAAAGATTGCCGCGCTGCGCTCGCAATGACAAGTACGTCAAAATCAGCCTACCCCACGTAATTTTTCCTGATTATCCAGGAACCATTGATAGGTCTGCGCCACCCCTTCGCGCAAGCTTGTCCTGGCATGCCAGCCCAGGCCGGTTATCTTGCTCACATCCACCAGCTTGCGAGGCGTACCATCGGGTTTGGACGCATCGTACACAATCTCGCCCTCAAAACCCACGACATTACGAACGATGTTGGCGAGTTCGGCAATACTAAGATCCTCACCCACACCAATGTTCACAATTTCTTCATCGTCATAATTTTCCAGCAGAAACAGGCATGCATCGGCCAGATCATCAACGTGTAAAAATTCGCGCAATGGCTTGCCCGTGCCCCACAGCGTGACTGAAGCCTCGCCATTTTCTTTAGCGGTATGAAATTTACGGATCAGTGCCGGCAGCACATGAGAATTTTCAAGGTCGAAGTTGTCCCCCGGACCATATAGATTGGTCGGCATGGCGGCGATGAAACTTCGGCCATACTGGCGTCGATATGCCTGACAAAGCTTGATGCCCGCGATTTTGGCCACGGCGTACCACTCATTCGTCGGCTCCAGCGGCCCGGTCAGCAGATATTCTTCCTTAAGCGGCTGAGGCGCCATCCTGGGGTAAATGCAGGTGCTGCCCAATGCCAACAGCTTTCTGACGTCATGCCGGTGAGCCGCATCAACAATGTTCACCTCCATCATGAGGTTGTCGTAGATGAACTCTGCAGGATAAGTATCATTGGCAAGAATACCGCCGACTTTGGCGGCCGCCAGAATCACATAGTCCGGCTTTTCTGACTCAAAAAACTGCCTTACTGCAGACTGCTCACGCAGATCCAGCTCTCTGCTGGTACGCAACAACAGATTGCTATACCCGTCAGCCTGCAAACGACGCACAATAGCCGAACCGACCAGCCCCCGGTGCCCGGCTACATAGATCTTGTCATTTTTATCCATCACGTCAGTTTTTATTCGTTGTAATCAAATGTCTCAAAACCTTCACGGCGACACAGCTCATCGCGCTCGGCGATCCTGAGATCCCCCCGCACCATCTCGGCCACCATTTCATCCAGGCCGATCTCCGGTACCCAGCCCAGCTTCTCTTTCGCTTTCGTGGAATCACCCAGCAGGGTTTCGACTTCGGTCGGCCGGAAGTAACGCGGATCAACCTCAATCAGCAGTGCACCGGTTTTGGCATCGTAACCTTTCTCATCCACACCCTCGCCTTCCCAGCGAATACTGATACCCACCTCTTTACAAGCCGCATCGACGAAATCTCGTACCGAGTATTGCACACCCGTGGAGATACAATAGTCATCCGGCTCATCCTGCTGCAGCATCAACCACTGCATACGAACATAATCCTTCGCGTGTCCCCAGTCGCGTTTCGAATCCAGGTTTCCGAGATACAGGCGGTCCTGGAGTCCGAGTTTGATACGGGCCACGGCACGCGTGATTTTTCGGGTAACAAAAGTCTCACCACGGACCGGTGACTCATGATTGAACAGAATGCCGTTACAGGCATAGATACCGTAGGCCTCACGGTAATTCACGCAAATCCAGTAGGAATACATCTTGGCAACCGCATAAGGGCTACGCGGATAGAACGGCGTGGTTTCCTTCTGGGGGATTTCCTGCACCTTGCCAAACAGCTCACTGGTTGAGGCCTGGTAGAACTTTGTTTTCTTTTCCAGCCCGAGAATCCTGATCGCCTCAAGCAACCGCAGGGTTCCCAGGGCATCGCAGTTGGCAGTGTATTCCGGCGTTTCAAACGAGACCGCCACATGGCTTTGCGCAGCAAGATTATAGAGCTCGTCAGGCTGGACTTCCTGGATGATACGAATCAGGTTGGTAGAGTCAGTCAAATCACCATAGTGGAGGATAAAGCGACGATTACTTTCATGCGGATCGCGATAGAGGTGATCGATACGGTCGGTATTAAAGGACGAGGCACGTCGCTTGATCCCGTGCACCTCATAGCCTTTATCCAGCAGAAATTCTGCGAGATATGCACCATCCTGACCGGTGATACCGGTAATCAGCGCCACTTTATGTTCTTTTTCCCCGGCCAAAACATTTACCTCATAATTATCTGAATTTTATATCAATTTTAATGACAACACGGTTAACACCAGCACCATACCCAGCGTAAAGCAGTTCCAGGTCTGCCGCATGTTTCGCATAATCAGCTCAGCCGCGTAGAACAGCACCACGATACCGAGCGCTACCGGTACGAGCGTCGCCTCAATCATACCTTGCTGATACAGCACGCCCGTACCACCTGCCAGGGCAATAACCAGCAGATCCGTCGGAGTTGTTTGAAATGCCTGATCTTTTGTCGTCCGGATGACAAACAACATGAGCCCCAACAGTACAATAAGTAGCCCGATACTCACAACCGGGGACAATAATGCTATAGCAGCCGGGTCGCGCAGCGTGAGATAGACGGCAAAAGCAATGGCGGGAAAAACCAGCAGACGCAATGAGATGAAGCGCAAACGTGGTGCCCACGCCAGCCTGACTAGCAAAATAATAAGCAGCGCCAGTGAGCCAAGGCCGATGTCGGTCGGCACATCGGGTAGCAGCAGCGCACCGACCAACAGGTAGGCTGGAACCCCGCAGCCTATAGCACGTAGTGCCCAGTCCCGGGGCCTTCTACTGCGATCCAGCCGGGAGATATTCCGGGTGAGTCGTTCCCAACCGGCTTCCGGCTGCCTGGCCTGTAAAAACAACAGCCCACCCAGCAACGCGCCTGTCAAACCGAGGTATGCCAGAAACACCACTACATCCGACTGGTAGCGGAGCAGAAATGCGGCCAGCAAAAAGATCAGCTGGGAAACATATATCACACTGACTGCTTCGTAGTGGGCCATACCCAGAGCAAGCAGGCGATGGTGCATGTGGTTCTTGTCTGCCGCGAAAGGGGAGAGACCTTCACTAATCCGCTTGGACATTACAAATAGCGTATCGACAATTGGCAGGCCCACCAGGAATAGTGGCAGTAGGGGATTCAGCGCTGTATTGACTTGCTGGGTGAGCATGATCGACAACACGCCGATCGTGAATCCCAGGAACTGGCTACCCGTATCCCCCATGAATATGCGTGCAGGGTAGGTATTGTAGCGCAGGAAACCGAAAATGGTTCCTGCCACAATAAAACAGATCAATACAATTTCCTGCCCCCCCCCCAGCTGCGCCAAAAGCGCAATGGCACCAAGTGAAAGCAATCCCACACCTGCAGCCAGACCATCAAGCCCGTCTGAAAGGTTTACCGCATTAGTCACCCCTATAAGGAATATGATCGTGACGGGAACGGACAAATACGCTGGAACAGGATCCATGCCGGCAAAGGGGAATACTGCAATATTCAGCCCTCCCCCAAACACCATCACACTGACCGCCAGAACTGGCC